>JAISEB010000062.1 GCA_031264395.1 Treponema sp.
GCTGCGGGAAATGCTTACATCTATTCTTCCTTCGTTTTGAGCACCGCAAGGAAGGCGCTCTGGGGCAGTTCCACTTCCCCAACCATGCGCATGCGTTTCTTTCCTTCCTTCTGCTTTTCAAGAAGCTTGCGTTTGCGGGTAATGTCGCCGCCGTAACATTTGGCAAGCACGTCCTTGCGCAGGGCGTTCACCGTTTCACGCGCGATGATCTGGCTGCCTATGGCCCCCTGTATGGGGATCTTGAACTGCTGGCGGGGAATCTCGCCGCACAGGCGTTCGCAGATCACGCGGGCCCGCGCCTGCGCGCCGTTTTTGAATACCAGCTGGGAAAGCGCATCGACCTGCTTGCCGTTAAGTAGTATGTCAAGCTTTACAAGTTCCGTAGGCTTGTACCCCGTAATATCGTAATCGAACGAAGCGTAGCCCCGGCTCGTGCTCTTGAGGCGGTCGTAAAAATCGAAGAGCACTTCGGCAAGAGGCATGTCGTAGACAATCTCCACCCGTTTTTCATCAAGGTACGTCATGTTGGACTGAACTCCCCGCTTTTCAAGACACAGCGTCATGATGTTCCCAAGATAAGAGGCGGGGGTTATTACCGATGCGCGTATATACGGTTCCTCGGCGCTTTCCACGCGGCCCTCGTCGGGGTATTCGGAGGGATTGTCGACAAAGATTTCCCCGCCGTTCCGAAGGCGCACCCTGTAGCGGACGGAAGGGGCGGTAAAAATAACGGATTGATCGAATTCCCGCTCAAGCCGTTCCTGTATCACCTCAAGGTGAAGAAGTCCCAAAAACCCGCAGCGGAAGCCAAAGCCCAGAGCCGCCGACGAATCTTTTTCATACACAAGCGAGGCGTCGTTGAGCTTCAGCTTTTCCATCGCCGTCCGCAGTTCCTCGTAATCGTTTGAATCGACAGGATATATCGAGGAAAAAACAACGGGCTTTACCTCGCGGAAGCCCGGCAGAGGGGAAGCGCAGGGATCGTCTTCCCCCGTTACCGTATCGCCGACGCGGATATCGGCGACAGTCTTGATCCCCGCGATGATGTAGCCCACTTCCCCCGCGGAAAGCCCGTCCGTTTCGGCAAGGGCAAGCCTGAAGATCCCCGCCTCTTCAACCTCGTAAACGGAGCCCGCGGACATGAAGGTAATCTTCATGCCTTTTTTTATTTCGCCGTCAAAAACGCGGAGGTACACCACGACGCCCCGGTAAGAGTCGTAACGGCAGTCAAAGATAAGGGCGCGCAGGGGAGAGGCCGCGCTGCCTCCCGGCGGGGGAATGCGCTTTACAATGGCCTCGAAAAGCTCGTCAACGCCTGTGCCCCTGCGGGCGGAAACCAGAAGAGCGCTTTCACCGTCAAGCCCCAGATCCTTTTCGATCTGTTTCTTGACGCCGGGAATGTCGGCGGCCTGCATGTCTATCTTGTTGATCACGGGCACTATTTCAAGATTGTGCTCCAGGGCAAGGTACATGTTGGAAAGAGTCTGCGCCTGCACTCCCTGGGTGGCGTCGATGAGCAGCAGCGCCCCTTCGCAGGAATTAATGGCCCGGCTCACTTCATAGGTAAAATCCACATGGCCTGGGGTATCGACAAGGTTAAGCTCATATTCCCTGCCGTCGGACGCGGCGTACGGAATGGTCACCGCCTGGCTTTTTATGGTGATTCCCCGCTCGCGCTCTATGTCCATGTTATCAAGTATTTGATCCTGAAAATTCCGGTCGTCCACAAGACGCCCCTTCTGAATAAGCCGGTCGGCAAGCGTGGACTTCCCGTGATCGATGTGGGCAATGATGCAGAAATTACGGATCAGGGAAGTGTCTTTCATGGGATGATTATAGGCAATTTCGATCTTTTCGTATATCCTTTTAATATGATAGAAATGTATCCTGACGGCGCCTGGGCGCTGCAAGGTTCAGGCATTGTGCCCGACGGGGAAGGCGCGCGGGCGGAACTGGCAAAACGGGGGCTCCCTCTTTCCCGGGACGAGGGGCGCAGGGGAACCATCGCCTACGGCATCCTCAAGGCCCATAACGGCGGGGACGAAAAGAACCTTGCCCTCTCGTTCGACGCGCTTGCTTCCCACGACATAACCTGCGTGAGCATCATACAGACCGCCCGGGCAAGCGGCATGAAGCGTTTTCCCCTTCCCTATGTGCTTACCAACTGCCACAACAGCCTCTGCGCGGTGGGCGGCACCATCAACGCCGACGATCACGCCTTTGCCCTTTCGGCGGCGAAAAAATACGGGGGCATATACGTTCCGCCGTATCTGGCGGTAATCCATTCCTATATGCGGGAAATGATGGCCGGCTGCGGCAAAATGATTCTGGGTTCCGACAGCCACACCCGCTACGGCGCGCTTGGAACCATGGCGGTAGGCGAAGGCGGCGGAGAGCTTGTCAAACAGCTTCTGGGAAGAACCTACAATTTTCCTTCGCCTCCTGTCGTCGCGGTCTGTCTTTCCGGCAGGCCCCGCGCGGGCGTGGGGCCCCACGATGTTGCCCTCGCAATCATAGGCGCCGTATTCAAAAACGGCTTCGTCAAAAACAAGGTAATGGAATTTTTGGGAGACGGCGTCGGGAATCTTTCGGTTGATTTCCGTAACGGCATAGACGTAATGACCACCGAAACGGCATGCTGGAGTTCCGTCTGGAAAACCGATGAAAAGGTGCGGGAATATCTTGAGGAAAGGGGGCGCGGTGGCGAATACCGGGAACTTGCGCCCGCGGACGCCGCGTATTACGACGGCCTCCTCCGCGTCGACCTTGACGCCGTTGAACCCTGCATCGCCCTCCCCTTTCATCCCTCCAATGTGTACACCATACGGGAATTCAGGGCGAACGCGAAAGACATACTTGAGGGAACGGAAAAAAGCCCGGGCGCGCCGGGCGGAAGCGGTTCCGGAACGAGCCTCGTAAACAAAATACGCGGCAAAGACGTTTATGTTGATCAGGGGATCATCGCGGGATGCTCCGGGGGCTCCTTTGAAAACATCATGGCGGCGGCCTCCATCCTCGGCGGGAAGTCAACCGGCCAAGGCGCTTTTTCGTTAAGCGTGTACCCCGAAAGCCAGCCCGCGTTCCTCGAACTTGTAAGGAACGGCGCGGCGGCGCAACTCATGGAAGCCGGAGTGATAATGCGGGAGGCCTTCTGCGGCCCGTGCTTCGGCGCGGGAGACGTTCCGGCAAACGGCGATTTTTCCATACGGCACACCACGAGAAATTTCCCCAGCCGTGAAGGCTCCAAACCGGACGAGGGGCAAACCGCCTCGGTAGCCCTCATGGACGCCCGTTCCATAGCCGCCACCGCCGCCCGCGGCGGAAGGCTCACCTCGGCGGACGAAACCGTTTTTTCACCTCCCGGCGCGAAATTTTTCTTCAACAGGGGCGTGTACGAAAAAAGGGTTTACAACGGAAGCCGGGGCCCGGAAGGCGGTACCGGGGAAGAGTGCGCGCGGGAAACAGAGCTTGTTTTCGGCCCCAACATAAGGGACTGGCCCCCCTTTTCCCCGCTCCTTTCCCACCTTCTCATCAAAATCGCAAGTTACATCACCGATCCTGTTACCACCACCGACGAACTTATTCCTTCAGGCGAAACCTCTTCATACCGTTCCAATCCCCAGCGCCTTGCCGAATTTACCCTGAGCCGGAGGGACCCGGGCTATGTGCAAAGGGCAAAGGACATACGCCGCATGGAAGAGGATCTGCGGGAAGGGAAAAGAAGCGGCGAAATCGAATTAGTACTTTCGGCACTAAAGGCGGCGGGGTACGGGGACATTGAAGAAGACAAGATCACCCTGGGAAGCGCCGTCTACGCCCGAAAACCCGGCGACGGTTCCGCGCGGGAACAGGCGGCGTCATGCCAGCGGGTACTCGGCGGCCGGGCGAACCTTGCCCTTGAATACGCCACCAAACGCTACCGCTCCAACCTCATCAACTGGGGAATACTCCCCTTCATCGTGGACGACGAAAGCGCCTTCTCGTCAGGCGATTATGTCTTTTTCCCCGGCGCAAGGGAATCCCTTCTTGGAGGAGAGGAAACAATGAAAGGCATTGTCTGCGGAAAAGAAAAAACCGCCGGGATCGCCTTTCATCTTGGAGAACTTGCAAGAGACGAACGGAATATACTCGCTTCCGGCTGCCTCATAAACTACTACGCGAAAGACGGCGCGGCCACTTGAAATTTTTTAACTATTGGAGGGACTGATTATGATACTTTTGGAGATGAATCTGTACTCACAATCGCTGGGTAAAAAAACGGAGGCGGTTATTCTCCTGCCCGCGCATTCCTCACATGACAAGCCCGTAAAAACCCTGTGGTTTCTTCATGGCATGGGCGACGATCATACCGGATGCCTCCGCAATTCCCTGCTGGAAGCCGAAGCGGAAAAATACGGCGTCGCGGTTGTTTTTCCGAATGCCGATCTCAGTTTTTATAATGACATGGCTTACGGATGTGACTATGCGGCGTGGATTTCAAAAGAACTTCCTGATATTCTGTCAAGACTGCTGCCCCTGTCAAAAAACCCCAAAGACAATTATATTGCCGGTATTTCCATGGGCGCGTACGGCGCGTTTTTAACGGCTTTGACCAACAGCGAAAAATACCATACCGCCGTCAGTCTCTCAGGTCCCATGCGTATAGACTGGATTTATCAGATATTGACGGACAGGGACATAGCCGGGACCGCGGGGCTGGAGGACGACGGTAAAAAGAGGGAAGCCTGCAGGCTCTATTCGGAAAAAAACCGCATCCCGGAACTTCTTGTCACGGAACTTTGCAAAATGAGCGGAGAGAGAACCATACGCGCTTTCGAAGCCATGTTCGGCATCCGCCCGGCGCTTCGCTCCAGCCCCCGCGATCTGTTTTTCCTGGCGGAAAAAATTCTTGAAAAAAAACAGGAACTTGCGCTTATGGCCTTTTGCGGTGAACAGGATTACCATTACGAAAGCAACCTCTTGTTCAGGGATTTCGCCGCCCGGAGCGGGCTGAAGTACAGCTTGACCACGGGCAGCGGCGCCCATGTGTGGGATTATTGGAACCGGTATATTCCGGTTATGATGGAAAAGCTGTTTGGGTCTCCCTAATAGCGAACTTCAACGGTTTCGGGAAAAATTCCGGCGAGAACCGCCATTGTTTCCTTTGACGGAGGCTCGAGGCCCGTCCTGAACTCAAGTCCGAGGCTTTTAAATTTCCCCTCGCCCAGGCTGTGGTACGGAAGAAATTCGACATACGAAAGACAGGAAAGTCCCGAGGCAAATTCCGCTATTTGGAACATGGCTTCCTTATTGTCATTAACGCCCGGAACCAGCGGAACACGCATACAGTAGTCACACCGTAAATCGTCAAGATGATGAAAATTCTTTTTTATCAGACGGTTTGAAGCGCCCGTAAATTTTTTATGCTGCTCAGCGTCCGCTATCTTCATGTCAACAAGAAAAAAATCGGTATAGGGAATAACGGCGTCCAGATGATCCTCCGGCACGCACAACGCGCTTTCCAGGGCGGTACGCACACCGTTATCCTTGAGGCGCTCGAGCAGTTTTGCCGCAGCGGCATACTGAAGCAGCGGCTCTCCGCCGGAAACGGTGACCCCTCCGTCCGATTTTTCATAAAAAGGCATGTCCCTTTTGGCGGCTTTTACAATTTCATCGATCGTCATCATACGCCCGGTCAGGACAAGACTTTCGGAGGGACACCTCTCCGCGCACTTTCCGCAGACCGTACAGCCGTCCCTTTTATACACATGAACGCCGCCTTCACCGATACCGTGCAGGGCGAGCGGGCATACGGAGACACAGCTTCCGCAGCCTATGCATTTAGCCTCAAAATACTGGATGTCAGGATGTACATTCCACGACTCAGGATTATGACACCAGAAACAGCGAAGATTGCAGCCTTTAAGAAATACGTTTGTCCGTATACCGGGGCCGTCATGCAGCGACATCCGCTGAATGTCAAAGACACACATGCGATCCGGCTCCGTGCCCGCGGAAGGGAACTCCGGGGCACGGCAGCCGCATGCATGCGGCCCCGGGCCGCCCGGAAACCCGGCCGGGGTTTCCGAATCCTCCCTCATTTCAAATAAGCCTCTGCCGCTTTTTCCATCGCGTCGTTGTAGGCTTCAGGCGTAACGCTCAAGCCGACAAGCGCCTGCAATTGATCCTTGTGAATCTCCGCCATCGCGCTGGGAAGATACTGATCATACCAAAGCTGAATACTGGGCGCCTTTTGAAGCATATCCAGCACCGTTACGTTGAGCGGATTGCCCGCCGTGGCGTTTTTTGTAGGCGGAACGCGGCCGACTCCGACTCTGGCCTTTACGGCGGTCTCGTCTATCAGAAAACGGATCACCTCAAAGGCCTGGTCGGCATAGGGTGTCGTGGAACTGACGCAATAGAAGGTATCGCCGAGGGTTCCAACCATGTTGTTTATATCACCCTTGCCGCCTTCAAGCGCGGGAAAGGGAAACAGTGAAATATCTTCAACCGGAGCCTGGTCATCATAAAAACCCGACACCGCCCAGGCGCCATCGAGCACCATGCCGCATTCACGGTTGTAGAACATCTGCCGGTGAACGCCCGTTTCGCCGTCAAGGCTGTTATACCCTTCGCCGAAATAGCCTTTTCTGGCCCACTCCTGCATTTTCCGGCCGGCCCAGAGGAAAGCTTCATCGTTAAAGGTGACGCCGTTTGCCCTGTTCGCGGCATCCGCGAATGTCTGGGGACCGGCATACCTGTCCACGAGGTACATGTAATAGAACGAAGCGACATATTTTGCCTTGTTCGCAAGCCCGAAGGGAACAACGTTATTCGCGATCATTTTATCGCAGGCCGCTTCCAGCTCCCCTATGGTTTCGGGAACCTTTATCCCCAATCTGTCAAATACTGCCGTGTTGTAAAAAATACCGGCCACCGAACAATTTTCCACCGGTACGGCCCAGATCTCCCCGTTATACGTGGCCTGCGCGATACCGCCATCCATGAAATAATCCTTGTAGTTATTCTGGTTCAAATAACGCGTAAGGGGAATAATTTTATCGGCGTTGATATATTCAATCATTCCCCCTCCCGTCCAGGTAACAAATATATCGGGAGCGGTATTTGATCCAAGCGCCACGACAATTTTGGATTTATAATCCTCGTTCTGAAGCACGTTTTTGTCTACCCTGTATCCGGGATTCGCGGCCTCGAAACGCGCCAGGCTGTCGGTGATGATACCGTCAACTCCGCTTTCGGTCTGAATCTCCCACAGGGCGATTGTCTTTGTATCCTGTGCGGAAGAAGCGCCGCCGCCTGACTTTGAACATCCCGCAAAAGAAAAAACAACGACCAATGCCAGCAGCAAAACAGCCGGCCGGCAAAACCATGATCTTTTCATATCCTTCTCCTCTTGTCCTGTAATATTATTATACATACGTATAATACCATTCACAATGTATATCCGGGGGCTTTAACACGGTTATGACGCCGTTTCAAAATGACTCCAGGCATCGGCGGGATTTTGAACGCAAAATTTGCCCCCGCTTATTTCCAGGGTAACCCCGGAAACATAAGACGCATAATCCGAAGCAAGAAAAGCTATACAGTTCCCGACTTCCTCGCAGCGGCCAAAACGCCGCATGGCGATGCTGTTTTTCATGGCTTCGCCGTTTGCTTCAATTAATGGATGGGTAATGCCGGTATCAATAACCCCGGGGGTGTAGGCGCACACACGTATGCATAAAGGCGCGAGTTCGGCGGCAAGGACTTTTGTCATGCTGGACACGGCGGCCTTGCTCGCCGCATAAAGCCCGCTTCCTACCGAAGGCATTATGCCCGCAAAAGAAGCCGCGTTTATCAATACGCCGCCGTTCCGCATTTTCCGCCGCGCTATCCTGCCGCCCAGGTACACCGATTTCATATTCACATCCAGCGTCCGGTACCACACATCCTCGGGAGTTTCCACAAGCAGGTATTGCGGATAAACGGCGGCGTTACTCACCCAGACACCTATTTCCCCAAGGTTTTTCTCCGCGTTATCCGCGAAATTGAAAAGAGCCGCCGAATCGGCTACGTCACAGGCTTCCCCGTACACACAGATGTTTTCTTTTCCAAGTACATCACACGCATCCGCGAGGCGTTTTTCGTTTGTTCCGCAAAAAGCCACTTTGGCGCCGCACAGGCCCAATGCCCTGACCGCCGCGAAGCCTATACCCGAACTCCCGCCTGTAACAACGGCCGTTTTGCCGGTCAAATCTATTTTCATCTTCAGGCATTCTCTTTCCGGGCCAAAAGAAGCCGGCGATCAATAACGGCCCCCTTGTCGGCCGAGGAAGCCACGGCCGAATAGAGTTCCAGATAACCCCGGGGAATTGTTTTTGTTACCTTTACCCAGCCTGAAAAACGGCGTTTTATTTCCTCATCGGACACATTCAGATTAAGCGTTCCCTCAATGACATCAATGTCTATTCCGTCCCCGTCTTCAACAATGGCCAGGGGCCCTCCTTCGGCGGCCTCGGGCGATATATGACCGGCGAAACAGCCGTTATTGGTGCCTGAAAAACGGCCGTCCGTAATAAGCGCGACCGACTTGTGCAACCCCATGCCGTAGATATACTTCATGGCCTTGAACATTTCCCTCATGCCCGGCCCGCCCTTGGGGCCCTCGTACCGTATGACAACTACATCGCCCCCCCTGATGTTCCCGCCGAGAATCGCCTCTTCCGCTTCCTCTTCACTGTTAAACACCCGCGCCTTCCCGCTGAAACGGCGCAGGGCGGGATCTATGGCCCCGGGTTTGCTAATCGCGGTATTCGGGGCAAGGTTCCCGTGAAGCACGGCTATTCCCCCCGTGGCGCTGAAAGGATCTTTTCTGGTTTTTATTATTTCTGGATTTTCAGGGTAGCTGAATGTGTAAGAGGCGATATTTTCCCCAAGCGTCCGCCCGGTACAGGTCGGCACGCCAAGATCAAGGAGATCCCCAAGCATGCCCATTACACGGGGAATTCCCCCGGCCCGGTGGAAGGCTTCCATATCCCAGGGCGCCGCCGGATTTACCCTGGCAATCTGCGGCGTTGTTTTGTTCAGGGACTCAAATTCCTCAATCACGTTCATGTCAAGACCGGCTTCATTGGCGACGGCGCATAAATGCAGAACGGCGTTTGTCGAACCGCTTATCGCCATGACGATTTTTATGGCGTTTTTCACCGCTTCTTTGACAAGAATTTTACGCGCGCCGGTATTCCCTTCCACAAGCGCGCAGACGGCCCTGCCCGACAAAAAAGCATACCGGAGCCGTTCGGCGTACACCGCCGGGACAAGGGCTTCTCCCGGAAGGGAAAGCCCCAGCGCCTCCGTAACACAGCTCATGGTATTTGCCGTTCCCAGAAACGAACAGGACCCGCAGCCGGGGCAGGCGGTATTTTCAAGCGAAACAAATTGATCTTTTGAAATTTTTCCCTGAACATACATGCCCCGGGCTTCTTCTATCGAGGTCAAATCAGATTTTCTGCCGTCAAATTCCGTTCCGCCAAGCATGGGGCCGCCGTGTACCATGACGGCCGGAATATCAAGCCTGGCCGCCGCCATCAGCATTGCCGGGACGATTTTGTCGCAGGAGGCAAGCAGCACAAGCCCGTCGAGTTTATGCGCGCGCGCCATGCATTCAACGGAATCGCAGATTATTTCGCGGGAAGGAAGTATGTAATTCATTCCTTCATGCCCCTGGGCAATGCCGTCGCAGGCGGCGGGAACTCCGAATTCAACGGCAGTGCCTCCAGCGCTGTATATGCCTTTCTTTACAAATTCGGCCACATTGTTCAGGTTAACATGACCGGGAATAAGGGTATTCCATGAATTGGCAATACCTATAAGGGGCCTTCCATTCAGTTCATAATCGGTGTATCCCATGGATTTGAAAAGCGAACGGTAAAATACGCTGTTTTCGCCTTTCAGGATGTCTTCACTCCTGTATTTCATGCTTAACCCTTTATGGCCCCCGCTATCATCCCCTTGACGAGTTTATCCTGCCCTACGGCATAGGCGATAATCATCGGAAGTACGGACATAAACAACACGCAAAGAACAAGAGGAACGGAAGACGAATACTGGCCCTTGTAATTCCAGACTGCCAGAGGCAGCGTGCGCATTGTCCTTGACTGCATCAAGACAAGGGCAAAGCTGAATTCGTTCCACATTGAAATCGCGTCGTAAATCGCCACCGTTACAAGGCCCGAACCGGTTAGCGGAACGATAACATTCGCGAAGACGCCGATTTTACCGCAGCCGTCAATTTCCGCAGCGTCTTCCAGTTCAAGGGGAATCGTCTTCATGAAATTCACGAGAATGTAAACGGTAATAGGTATATTAAAGGCGACATAGGGAACAATCAGCCCCTGCAGTTTGTCGTACATTCCCAGAGCCCTCGTTAAAAGGTAGATGGGAATAAGGGTTACGTGCATGGGAATCGCCATGCTGGCGACGAAAAACGAATTGAGGGGCCGGTTAAGGCGGAAACGGAAGCGTGAAAGCGGATAGGCCGCGCACAGGCTTAGAAAGAGCAGCGCCACAAGCGCGACTACCGTTACGACAAGACTGTTTCTGAAGTAGGTAAATATGCCGTCTTTAACTACGCGGACATAATTTGAAAACATGAATTCCCGGGGAAAGGAAAAAAAACCGTTTCTTCCGTAATCGGGCTGCGACTTGAATGACGACATAATCATAAGATAAAAAGGCAGGAGGCTGATAAGCGTCCATACAAAGGCAAAAAGACCCGTGAGTATATATACAGGCAGCCGCCGGGCTCTGAATTTTTTCATGCTTTTTTACCGTTTTCCTTCATGATTATATTGGAAATAAAAAGAAAGAACAGTGAAAACAGGACGACGATGATAAACATGCCGGAGGCGATTGAGGACCCGTATCCCATACGCCTGAAACGGAAGGTCATGCGGTACATATAGGTCGCCATCAGTTCGGAAGACGAATTCGGGCCCCCTTCGGTCATGATGTACACAAGGTCAAAATATTTCAATGAACCTATCATGGAAAGGGTACAGGCCGTCTGGATGGACACCTTTATCATGGGCAGTACAATGCGAAAAAAATACTGCGAAAGCGTGGCGCCGTCTATAAGCGACGCTTCGTAAATCTCGGTATCCATGGCGGATAAAACGGCGCGGTAAAAAAGCATATAAAAAGGTATCGCCGTCCAGCAGATAACGGTAAACACGCCCATAAGCGACATTGACGGATTGCCAAGAATATCCACAATGCCGCCGCCGAACAGCCGTGAAATGGTTGTAAAAATGCCGTTGCGGGGCGAATAAATAAACGTAAAAAGCATTCCGACCGCGGCCGTGGAAAATAACGCGGGGAAATAATACACGACCCTGAGGGGGCCTGAACGCGGCCCCATTCTGTCCAGCATAAACGCAAGGGCTATCGCTATTGGCTGCTGGATAACAAGAGACATAACAATAATCAGCAGATTGTGCCTGATGGCCCCCGTAAACGACGGGTCCCTCAGCAGCTCCCTCCAGTTCATCATCTCAACGAACCGCTTAACAGGATCTATTCCGTTCCAGTCCCGAAAACTCAGAAAAAACGCGTACCCGACAGAATAATAAATATACACCAGGAGCAGAAATACCGCCGGCACCAAAAACAGCGCGGAGACAAAAAATATCTCCCGCCGCCGCGCGTTATACAGATTCACGGTTCCTCCTATGCATGATGCCGGTAACGGGCAATTATGTCATCCTGTATATCACGATCAAGATCGACAAAATGCGCGGAGAAACCGCCGACCCGCACCAGCACATGCGTGTAACTGTTGGGATCTTTCTGGGCTTTAAGGAGTTCTTCGGGGTCCGAAGAAGAATTCCCCTGGTACATCTGCCCTCCAAGCGACAGAAATGTGGAAAGGAACTGACCGTTAAGCTGTGAATTAATCCACGAAGGATCAAAATCCCACATTGACGATCCGCCGCCCGAAAAACGGTGCATGGGGAGCTTGCAGTTTGAAAGTATAGCCGCCGTAACGCCCGCCTTCATGGAATGGCTCGCGGGCGTCGTTCCCTGGGAAACGGCCGTGTGCGCAAAAGAACCATCGGCCATTGCGCCGAGGTGCATGGCGCATTTATTGGCCCAGACAAAGGTAAACACCACCGGCTTTACCACGCCGCCAAGCCTGTTTTCATAAGCCTCATAAATATCACACATGTCATTGACATACCGTACCGCCAGAGTGTCGGACTCTTCATTGTCCTCTCCGAATTTGGGTATATTAAGCAGCTTCTGCCGCAAGACTTCGCGGCCCTCAAAATTCGATTCCAGCGCGGCAACCATCTCCTGGGCGGAACAGAAACAATCGTCAAAAACCGCCTTCTTTATGCCGTACAAATAATCCGCCGCCGTACCTATGCCCACGGGAGACACGCCGTAGTCATTGTACCTGGTCCCGCCGTCCGACATATTCCGCCCCCTCAGCATACAGTCATTCAGCATGGAACTGGCGTAATACGTGGGCCGGTATATGGCGCTGTACTTGCTCAAAATGTCTATACAGTCAAAGTACTCAAGCAGAATCCGGCGGCTTTCGGCAAGAAAATCAGCATAAAATTCATCCCAGGAACCGCAGTGTTCAAGCCCTCTGTAATGCAGGGAATCATAGGTTTTTCCGTTTACGAGGTCCCTGTTTCCCGTTACGGCAAGTTCAACAAATTTGGGCATGTTAAACCAGCCGCAGAGGAGGAGATCGCTGTTGGCGTTTGAACAGGAAATTTCCATACAGCCGTTTGACGTATAGGAAAGGGCTTCATGATAGGGAGTTCCCCGGTATGCAAGAGACCCCGCTATCGCCTTGTCGCTGAGAATCTGCCCCCTGTTTCTGCCCCGTATGAGCCAGTCGGCGGCAAATTCAATAAATCCCTCCGGGGGATCGGCAGGCATTTTGATATACACCAGAAGAGAAGTAATATCCAGCTCCGTTACCGCATTGGCGAACATATAGGTAAGCGGGCTTACCGCGGAGATCCCGTTTGGATGGCTGCCGCCAAGATTAACAGTATCGTTATGTTCCTCGTCCATGCAGATACGGCTGTCCAACTGTATCAAAAGATACCCGCAAAGATCATACGCTTCTTCTTCGGTAATTATTCCAAGCCTAAGATCCTTTTCAAGGTATGGCCACAGGTAATAATCAATCCATCCCGGTCCCCAGGTGCCGCTTGCCTCCTGGGTTACGGTAAAATAAACCATGTTGATACACTGCACCGCCTCGCGGAAATTTGCCGCGGGATAACGGGGAACGCGGCGGCAGATTTCGGCCTGTTTTTTCATGCCTCTTTTTTCAAGCTCTTCCACATAACGATCGTTATAGCGTATAAGGGCATCCAGCGTAATAATCAAACCGCGATAAAATTCCCCGGATTTCGGATCTTTTGAACGGGCTAAATTGCGTTCGGCCAAATCGCGCATGCCCTGCCAGCCCATGTGCAGCACAAGTTGAAAGGCATGAGCCTCGTGTCCATTCCAGAAAGCGTCGGCGTGAAGCCCGCACTCTACATAGTCGGAGCGCATATACGGGTATTTTTTTGCCACTTCCTCGTACATGGCTCTATGGGCCAGCCCAAAAAGATACGTACCGTCGGTATGCGTTTTTCTGGGATGCTGCCCCGGAACGGTGCCGGGAAAAAATTTCTTGAAATTATACCGTCCTACTACCACATCATCATCTTCAACATCAATAATCTGATGATCAAATTGATACGCCACAGAACGCGCGGTTCTTTCCCACATGGGTAAATCTTTATAGAGTTCTTCATAAGCGTACTTTGAAGATTCATATATGGGCTGCAAGACGGCGTCTTCGGCGTGCTGTCTTACCCTTTTTTCCTTTTCCAGAACGGTTTGCGATAATTTCATCGTCGTATCTCTCCCTTTCGGCGCCATTATTTTTTTCGGGCGGACGGCCGCCTTCTTCCATAAAGAAGGAGCTTAAATGCACCCCTTCCATTTGTCAAGCATTTTTTCACAATCCAAAAAACAAGCCTCCAAAAACTCCTGTTTTTGGAGGCTCCCGGAAAATTACTTCAGATACCGCTGTGCGGCTTCTTCCATAGCCTGGTTGTACTGTTCAGGCGTAATGGTCAGGCCCACCATAGACTGGAGGGAATCCTTGTGCACTTCGGCCATAGCGCTGGGCAGATACTGATCGTACCAGAGCTGGGTGCTGGTGCTTGCTTTCAGATACTTGAGAACATCCTCGCTGAGGGGATCGCCCGCACTGGCATTCTTCGTAGGAGGAGTACCGCCGCCTGACACAAACCCTTTTATCGCGGCTTCATCAACAAGATACTGAATAAGCTTAAAGGATTCATCAGGGTACTTCGCCCCTGAATTGATACAATAGAAGGAATCGCCAATGGTACCTACCATGCCGTTTATCGTACCTCTGCCGCCTTCAACAACGGGGAACGGGAACAGGCCATAGTCGTTAATGTTCTGTCCGTCAGACATTAAATTCGCCACAGTCCACGACCCTTCAATCAGCATGGCCGCTTCCTGGTTGTAGAACATCCTGCGGTGTACATCGGCCTCGCCATCAAGGCTGTTATAGCCTTCAGGGAAATATCCTTTCCGGGCCCATTCCTGCATTTTCCGTGATGCCCAGGTGAACGCCGGATCATTGAACGTCCCGCCATTCATCCGGTTGGCCGCATTCTGGAAAACCTGGGGGCCGCCGTAGCGGTCAACCAGGAGCATATAGTAAAAGGACGCGTGATATTTCGCCTTGTTTGCCAATCCAAAGGGAACAATGCCCGCGGCGCGTATTTTATCACAGTTGGCTTCAAGTTCGGCAAGGGTAGCGGGAATTTTAAGCCCCAGCCTGTCGTATATTTTTTTACTGTACCAGACAAACAGGACGGAAGCATTCAATCCGGGGGTTGCCCAGACATCGTTCTGATAAGTTGCCTGATTTATGCCGCCTTCCATGAAATAATCCTTGTATGCGGGAAGACTTTGATAGGGAGTATTCATATACTTTGTCAGGGGGATGATCAGATTGGATTTGACATATTCGATCATGCCGCCGCCCGTCCATGTCGTAAATATGTCGGGAGCCGTATTGGAACCCAGCGCGATAACAATTTTTGCCTTGTAATCTTCGTTTTGCAGATACGTCTGCTCCACGGCAAAATCGGGATTATCTTTCTCAAACCGGGTTATATTTGCCTTGATATTGTCATCATAAGCCGGAGGAGAGATGACCTTCCAAAATGATATGGTCTTCTTTCCCGACGCGTTTCCATCCCGTCCTGGTCCGGCATAAGCCGACAGGGCAAGCGCCACAAACAATACCGTTCCCAGTATTATGGCCCTGCTTAACTGTTTCATAATCATACCTCTTCTTCTCAAACTTGTACGCAAAAAATTGCGTCTCTATCTTTATTCCCGGCAACTTTCCGGAAACAGGTAGACACATGCTTTAGCCATCGTCCCCGAAAACCCGGACGATGTTTTCGAAAACATTTTTCATCCTTTCAGCGCGCCCGCCATCATCCCCTGGACCAGCTTGTCCTGGCCTATGGCATAGGCAATAATCATGGGAACCACCGACAGCAGCAGAACACAAAAAATCAGGGGAACGGTTCCCGAATATTGTCCCTTGTAGTTCCATACAGCCATGGGAAGGGTACGCATACTCACGGATTGGGTCAGCACCAGCGCAAAGGTGAATTCGTTCCACATGTTAATGGCACTATAAATACCCACGGTCACCACGCCCGCGCCGGACAGGGGGACGATTACATTGCTGAATATGCCGACTTTGCCACAGCCGTCAATTTCAGCGGCGTCTTCCAGTTCCCGGGGGATAGTCTTCATGAAATTAACAAGGATAAATACGGTAATCGGAATGTTGAACGCTATATAGGGAATAATAAGCGCGGGATACGTGTCATATATACCCAGCCTGCGGGTCAAAAGGTATATGGGAATAAGGGTAACATGCATGGGTATGGCAAGGCTTGCCACAAAAAATGACATCATGGGTTTTCGAAGACGGAAATAAAACCGTGAAAGGGGATAACTTACCAGCATGCTGATAATGAGCAGCAGGGTAAGTGAAACCACTACCAGAATGACGCTGTTTTTAAAATAATTGAAGATACCATCTTTTATGATGGTACTATAATTGGAAAACATGTAGACTTGAGGCAGGGAGAAAAAACCGTTTACGGCGTAGTCGTTCTGGGTCTTTAAGGATGTCAGGGCCATTGAATAAAAGGGAAGCAGGCTGATGGCCGCGTAAAACAGCGCGAAAAAACCCGTGACAAAATATAAAAACAAATAACGCGTCCTGAATTTACTGACAATCATTCTTCATTTTCCTTGAGTATCTTATTGGAAATAAACAGAACCAAAAGCGAAAAAACAACCACTATGATAAACAACCCTCCCGCGGTAGCCGAACCATACCCCATCTGGCGGAAACGGAATGTCTGCCTGAACATGTAAGTCGCCATCAATTCGGAAGAAAAACTGGGACCTCCGTCGGTAATGATGTAGATCAAATCAAAATACTTGAGGGAACCTATTATTGAAAGGGTACAGGCGGTCTGAATTGAAAATTTCAGCGAAGGAAGCATAATGCGGAAGAAATACTGCCGGAGGCTTGCTCCGTCAATTATCGCGGCTTCATAAATGTCGGTGGATATGCCGCTCATCGCCGCCATGTAAAACAAAATATAAAAGGGAATGGCGGTCCAGCTGATTACCGAAAAGACGCTTAAAAGAGAGGTTCCAACCTGAAACATATCCACGGTCACTCTGACAGGAGCGCCCTGCATGACGCTCGCGATTCCGCTTGCCATCGCGGTGAAGATCCCGTCCCGGGGAGAGTAAATGTACGAAAAAAGCACCCCCACCGAAGCGGTTGAAAACAGGGACGGCAGATAGTAAATGACCTTGAGGGGGGTTGATTTCCGGCCCATCCTTGTCAGCATAAAGGCAAGCGCCATGGCAATGGGCTGCTGAACAACAAGTGACCATACCACAATATAAATATTGTGCTTGAACGCCTCAATAAACGCGTTATCCCGAAGCAGTTCCTTCCAGTTCATGAACCCTACAAAATCTTTGACCGGCGCGATGCCGTTCCATTCGTGAAAACTGAGGAAAAACGCGTATCCTACGGAATAATAGATATACACCAGAAGTAAAACAACCGCGGGCAATGAAAAAAAAGCGGTAACAATTCCTGTCTCACGCTTTCGCGCGCCGTATAAATTCATAGCGGCCCCATATTACCCGTCATATTTTACGCACTGTACGCCTTACTCGCATAATATTGAGCCTTTTCCAAAACCCGGCCGGTGTTGTGAACAACTTTTGTTTGGCATTAACGAACCCTGTTCATGGCGTTCGGTAACATCGAACCGCGTTCGTAAAATACGGTAAAAAAACTTTTTCACCAATTAAACCCTGCTCATACTCTGTCTTTTGAATTATCATTATTGTAAATACACTTCTTTCATTTGTCAAGCATTTTTTTTAATTCGCAAGCGGGTCCATGCACAGGAACCCGCTTGCGCGGGGGAGCTTCAGGGCGGGGTTCTTCATCCAAGAATGTTTTTAAGCCCCCGGCAGCTTTTTGAGATACCGTCAAAATGGCTGCTTGAAAATTCTTCCTGCTCTATGATCCACGGGTATGTACCGGGAGGACAAAGGGCGGCAACGCCCGCAAAATCAATCTTTCCCTGGCCTATATAAACATTATCGGGGCCTTCTTTGTCGAGTTCCTTGGCGTGGATTGCGGCAATTCTGCCCGCCGCCGCAAGGGGGGCCAGATACCG
>JAISEB010000120.1 GCA_031264395.1 Treponema sp.
TGCCTTGCTTAAATTCGGCTGCGCCATAAAGAGATTTTCCGCGGCCTTTGTTATAGAGCGGGTACGTTCAATTTCTATGGCATATTTAAAAAACAACGTATTCATACTACCCTGCCATACTATATTGATAAAATTTTATCTATATTATCAGTTAGATAGTATTTTGTCTAGGGCCTGTTCATACCGGGAGTATGGACCTCGCCTTCCAGTCAACCTTTTTCAAAAAGCCCCGGATGCTGAATAGTCTCAAGGGCGGCGGCAAGGCTCACCGTAATATAAAAGCGCGTTGATGATTGCCGCGGCTATGGGGCTTCCGCCTTTACGGCCCCGCGCGATGATACAGGGGATGTCGAGTTCAAGCATGGCTTCCTTCGCTTCTATCACATTGACGAAGCCTACGGGAACCCCTATTACCGCTTCCGGTTTCAATGCCCCCTCTTTGACAAGATCGCGGATCCGCAGAAGCGCGGTCGGGGCGTTTCCAACGGCGAAAACGAGGGGATCTTTCAGCGCGGCGGCCTTGTCAACCGCGGCGGCGGAACGGGTTGTACGGTTCACGGAAGCCGTCCTGGCAACATCCTCGTCGGCGATAAAACACAAAACGCGGCTTCCGTTTGCGGCGAGGGAGCGTTTATTGATACCGGACAGGGCCATAAGCGTATCTGTAACAATGACGCATCCCTTACGGACAGCGTTTAAGGCCGCGTTCGCCGCGTCGTGGGTAAAGACAAGGTTCCTGTCATAATCAAAATCGGCGCTGGCGTGGATCACCCGGCGCAATATGGTTTCTTCAAGAGGATTCCCCTCGATTGCGCTGTCTCCGTCCGGTTCAAACCGCCCGGACCGCAGCCGGCGCAGCTCATCGCCGATTATCTCAAAACTTTTCACTTCAATCTCTTCCGGCGTCATTTATACTCCTTCCCCGATAATTTGGTATATTCTTTTCATATCAATGTTGGCGCGAAGGTGATCCGCCAGTTTGTCGTACTGGGATTCCTTGTAAGAACGAATGTCGAAGGCCGCCTTTTCCCCGTCCTGGGGAAGCGCCGTTGTATTACCCAATGCCTTTGACAGTGCCGCGGCGGTTTCAGGGGAATCGAAAATGCCGTGAACGTATGTACCGTACACGTTTCCCCTGTGGCAGCCGTCATTTTTCGTCTGCCCGTGAGTCCTATCCACGAGGCTGCTGAACGGGGCGGCATTGGCTGTGTCAAAAACACTGTCCCCAAGATGTATTTCATAGCCTTCAACGGGAAGGCCCGAAAGGGCGGCCAGAGGACCCGAAAGGGAGGCTATACGTCCGGTAACCTGGGTTCTGGTTTTGTCCGTTTTGAAAACCGTGTCCACCGGAAGGAGGCCAAGGCCGTCCACGACGCTGCCGGCCTTGCCTTCGGCGCCGTAAGGATCGGAAAGGGTTCTCCCGAGCATCTGGTAGCCGCCGCAGATGCCGATGACCGGCGTGCCCCGGGCGGAAATCCCTTTTATCTCATCGGCCAAACCGGTCTTGAACAGCCAGCTGAGGTCATCGATGGTGTTTTTTGTTCCGGGCAGAATCACAAGCCCGGCGTTTTTAAGCGCCGGGACGCTGTCGATATAACGAAGGTTGATAAAACGCGAAAGGGTATTAAAATCGGTGAAGTTTGAGATATGGGGAAGCCTAACGACAACGGCCTCCATACCGGCGGCGCTGCTTCCGCGGCTTACCACAAGCCGTTCCGAAAGGCTGTCCTCATCATCTATGTCGAGTTTTACCCAGGGGATCACCCCAAGGACAGGACGGTGGGTTATCTCCTCAAGCTGCACAAGGCCGCTTTCAAGAAGCGACTTATCCCCGCGGAATTTGTTTATCAAAAGCCCCTTTACATAGCGCCTCTCATCACCGGTGAGCAGCATCATGGTTCCCGCAAGGGCCGCGAACACTCCGCCCCGGTCAATATCCCCCGCGAGAAGTACCGGCGCCCCGGCGGCTTTAGCCATGGCCATGTTCACAATGTCATTTTCCCGCAAGTTTATTTCAGCGGGGCTTCCGGCGCCTTCCAGGACAATGATGTCGTATTTCGAGGAGAGGCGCTCAAAGGATTCCATGACCTTCGGGAGAAATGTTTTCTTGCATTTGTAATACTCTTTCGCGTCCATGTCGCGCCACACTTCTCCCTGCACAATAACCTGTGAATGTCTGTCCCCTGTGGGCTTTAGCAATATGGGGTTCATGTCAACCGACGGATCGATTCCCGCCGCCTCGGCCTGGACTACCTGGCCGCGTCCCATTTCAAAACCTTCTTTCGTAACAAAGGAATTGAGGGCCATGTTCTGGGATTTGAAAGGGGCGGCGCGGTAGCCGTCCTGTTTGAATAGGCGGCATAAACCGGCGGCTATCAGGGTTTTACCGGCGTTGGACGCCGTTCCCTGGATCATGATGGTCTTCGCGTTCATGACAGTAAATCCTCCAGCGCGGCGATAAGCGTATCGTTGTCGGAGGGCTTTTTCACCGCGGCGCGGTAATAAGAATCATCCAGGGAAGGGTAATTCCCGCAGCTCCGGAGCAGAATACCCCGGTCAAGCATATCTTGAAAAAAAGTTTCTTTACGAAAAAGGCTGTCCTCCGGGAGCCTAAAGAAGATATAGTTCGCCTCGCCGCCCAGGACTTCAAGTCCCAGATTCGATAATAGCGGTTTAAGGCGTCCGCGTTCCCGCCGGACAAGATCGCGCGAGCGCTTTAGATAGGCTTGGTCTTCCAGCGCGGCCAGGCCCGCCCGCTCGGCGGGGAGGGACACGGGCCAGCTCTGTCCGGTATTGGCGATCCCCCCGGCGATTTCCGGCGTGGAACACAGGGCGTATCCCAGGCGGAGGCCCGCCATGGCGTAAATTTTTGTGAAAGCCTTTAAGATAACCAGCTTTGACACGGTATCAAGAAACCGGTCCGCGCTGTTCCCGGCGGGATCATCAAGAAAACCGTTGAAACACTCATCAATTACAAGCAGCGTTTGGGTAGCATTGCATTTTTCAATAATTGCTTCTACCATCTCAAAGGGGGCCAGGTTTCCCGTCGGGTTATTCGGGTTACAAAGAAAGAACAATTCCGTCTTGTTTGTGATAAGCGGTAAAAGCGATGTATCCACATTGAAGCGCGGATATTCAAGGCGGAAATATCCGGTCTCCCCGCCGGCCTCGGCAGCGGCTTTTTCGTATTCAGAAAAGGCCGGAGACAGGAGGAGGGTACGGCCCGGCCTGTAACACCGGACAATACGGTAGATTATATCCGCCGCACCGGCTCCGCAGACGATACGCTCCGGGTCTGTTTTATGCTCTACGCCAAGGGCAGAGCGGAGGCGGCGGCAGAGCGGGTCCGGATAAACCGCAAAACCGGCGGCTTCCTTTTTGATCGCCCGTACCGACGCTTTGGGAAGGCCCAGGGGATTCAGGTTCGAGGAAAAATCAAGGGGCGTTTTCCCGCCTGAAAGACGGGCCGAATAAATGTCGCCGCCGTGGATCATATACATAAAACCCTCCCCGCCAAAAACACGGTTATTTCAGCCGCCACATCAAACGCTAGGAAGAGCAGCGCCGAAACATACATCAGTTTGCAGGTTTTCCGTATGTCCGCCGGTTCCGCCTTCCCTTTTCCCTCGCCTATTACCGGCTTTTCCTCAAGGATGCCGCCGTAATAGGCGCCGCCGGCAAGGGCGAGTCCCAGGGCGCCGGCACAGGCAGCCTCGGGGTGTCCCGCGTTCGGGCTGGCGTGGGCTTTCCTGTCCCGCCGGAACACGCGGGCGGCGCCTTTGGCGTCGAGGCCGGTGAGCGCCGCGGCCAGGATGATCAAAAGCCCCGAAATCCTGGCGGGAACAAAATTGAGGGCGTCATCGAGTTTTGCCGCGGACCGGCCAAAATCAAGGTAACGGTCGTTTTTGTAGCCGATCATTGAGTCAAGGGTATTCGAGGCTTTGTAGAAAAAGGCAAGCCCCACAGCCAGCGGGGGGCCTCCCAGGACGAATCCGGCGCCAAGGTAGAAAAGGGGCGCTATCACCCCGTCGGACAGGCTTTCCGCCACCGTTTCGACAGCGGCCTTGGTTACGCCTTCCATTGAAAGCCTCTCCGTATCCCGGCCCACGATCATCGAGACCGCGCGGCGCACCTTTTCAAGATCCCCTGAACGGGCCGCGCGGTATACCTTCACCGCCTCGTCCCGAAGGCAGCGGGCCGCAAGGCTCTGGTAAGCCCAAAAAACGCCCAGGATAAAACCCGCCCAATAATTAACCCGGAACAGGAAAAAGAGGAGGAGGAAGGGAAGGGCAAAAGCGGCCAGCGTTACAAAGGCGGTAAGAATAGTTCCGGCAAGCCGCTCCCTGCCGGGCATGGCACGCCGGAGGACAGCCTCGCCCCGGTTTATTAAAAAGCCGAAAAACCGCACCGGGTGGGGCATCCAATAGGGGTCGCCCAGGATTGCGTCGAGAATGAAAGCCGCAACTATCATGGACCCGTGCGCCCACCGCCGTTCGATGAATGGGGCGTATCCGTTCCGGCGGCGGCAAGGGCCTGGGCGGCCAAGTCCATTTCTTCCCGGGAGTAGCGCTGATCGATGGGGACCGAATAGATATGGTTATAGATATAAGCCGCGCCGGGAAAATCCTCTTGGACGATTTCTCCGTGGAAGGGCCAATACACCGTGGCCTTTACCCCATACGCGGCCAGGACGGTTAAAGCCCGCTCCCGGTCGGCCGCGTAAAGGGCAAGGTGGCTGGGGCAAACCCCATCGGGGAGCGCCGGGAATACCGGGACGGCCTGGGGGTTAAAGGGGTTTTGGGCCAGGATATATCGGTAATTTTCCCGCCGCTTGCGGATAAGGTCCTGGTAGGGATAACGGGCTATAATCTCCCCGGAAAAGCCGTCGCTTGCGTAGGCGTCAAAGATCTTCCGCAGCCGCAGCTCGGTCTTCCAAAAAAGACCGCTCACCCCGTTGTCGCTGGCCCCCTTCTCTCCGGCAAGGACGCGCCGCTGCTCCTCAAAACAGGAC
>JAISEB010000158.1 GCA_031264395.1 Treponema sp.
AGGCGGATCACCGCGGCGGAGACCAGGGTCTTGCCGGTTCCGGTAGCCATCTCAAAGAGAAATCGGTCCCGGCCTTGTTTAACCGCCCGCTGAATTGCTTCGACGGCCTTAACCTGGTAAGGCCTCAGGAACCGCAGTTTGTTCACTTCGATATAGGTTTTGCGGCTCCGCTCATCCCGGTAGGAAGGGTCTTTCCCGTAATCCGGGTTTTGGGTCAAGACGATGTAATCAGCGCCCACGATCTCGGCCGTCAGTGCGGTCCGGTCCGGCCGGAATGAGGAATAACCCGCCACGCTTTTTTGTGTGGGGAAGCGGCCAATGACGCGGGGATTGCCCTGTTCCAAATCCCAGAAGTAGTGAATGTTTCCGTTGGAGAGCATAACAAAACGGCAGCGCTGGGTCAACGCGTATTTCCGGGCCTGTTCCTTTCCGAAAAGAGGATTTTTGTCCTCCGCCTTGGCTTCCAGTACGATGAAAGGGTAACCCTGCGCGTCGAGGAGCAGAAAATCAACAAAGCCGTTTTTGGTTTTTTCAAAATCGTCGCCCCAGCCGTTTATGGCGGTTTGCGTTAATTTAACATTATTTTCCAGGAGAACATTCGCTTTGCCTGCGGCGGAATCAAAAAAACGCCAGCCCGATTCTTCGAGCAGTTGGTTGATCTTTATCCGCGCCTTCGCCTCTTTTGCCGCCATACCCGGTAGTATAGCCCCAACCCCCGCCGTTACTCAACGGTCATGGGGAATTGAAGATGGTTTTCTTATTTTCAACAGAAAAACATATAAAAAAGTAGACAGTTTCCCTTCAATTCAATATATATCATGTCAAGTATTTTTACAGCCAAAATACACATGGACCGCGTGATTCAGAAGATATACGGTAAAACCGCCGGAACGGGCCGCGGCCGCCTGTATTCATTTTTTCCCGCCGTCATGTTATAGTTCCCCATGTTTTGCCCCGGGCGGGGCCATTCTTTTTGGGGAGATGCGGCATGCGGAATTTTGAGTATTGCAACCGGACAAAAATTATCTTTGGCAGGGGAACGGAGGATCTTGCCGGCGCGGAAACGGCAAAATACGCGGGGAAGGACGGGACGTTCAGGATTCTTCTTCACCATTCGGGCGGTTCGGCCGTAAAGACGGGGCTTCTGGACAGGGTTAAAAAGAGCCTCAAGGAGGCCGGGGTCGGGTGGGTGGAACTTTCCGGGGTGCAGCCCAATCCCCGGCTTTCAAAAGTCTACGAAGGCATAGAGCTTGTCAGGAAGGAAAAGCTCGGGTTTATTCTGGCTGTAGGAGGCGGCTCCGTTATCGATTCCGCCAAGGCCATTGCCCTTGGGGCCCTGTACGATGGCGATGTGTGGGATTTTTATGATCGCAAAAAAGAGGCGGCGGAGGCGCTGCCTGTCGCCACGGTGCTTACCATTCCCGCGGCGGGGAGCGAATCAAGCATTAGTTCCGTTATTACCAACGAGAAGGGGTCCTGGAAGCGGGGGGTGAACGCCGAATGCAGCAGGCCCGTTTTTTCCATCCTCAATCCCGAATTGACCTACACCCTGCCGCCCTATCAGACCGCATGCGGTGTTGCCGATATGCTTGCCCATATTATGGAACGGTACTTTACGAAGGAGCCCCATGTGGAGCTTACCGACGAACTGTGCGAGGGCGCCATGAGGGCCATTATCAGGAACGCCCGGAAGATTTTCTCGGGCGGCGAACGGGACTATGACGCCAGAGCGGAGATCATGTGGGCCGGTTCCCTTGCCCACAACAACCTTCTTTCAACAGGGCGCGTGGGCGACTGGGCGAGCCACGGCATTGAGCATGAACTTTCCGCCCTCTTCGACATTGCCCACGGGGCGGGGCTTTCCATCATCTTTCCCGCCTGGATCAAATACAACATCGGGGAAGACACCTCCCGGTTTGCCCGCTTCGCCGCCAAAGTGTGGGGCGTGGACGGCGCCTTTTACGATCTTGAACAGGCCGCCATGGAAGGGGTTTTCAGGCTGAAAAATTTTTTCCGTTCAATAGGGCTTCCGGTGAGTTTTGCCGGCGCCAAACTGGACGTTTCAAAAATTCCTGAAATGTCCAAAAGGGCCGTTACGTTCGGTCCCCTGGGAAACTACCGCAAACTTGATGAAAAGGATGTCCAGGCGATCTTCCGCATAGCCTCGGAAGAATAACGGCTGTGGTTGTTGTGACGGCATGGTAAGGGACAAAAAGTTTTACGGCACGCTGGTTTCCCTTGCCGTACCTCTGGCACTGAGGAACCTTATTACCTACGGGATAGGGCTCGCCGATAATTTCATGGTCGGCTCCCTGGGGGATGCGGCGCTTTCGGGGGTCTTTGTTTCGAATCAGGTGCAATGGCTTCTTCACATGCTGAACGCGGGAACGGGGGCCGCTCTGGTTATACTGGGCTCCCAGTACCTGGGCAGGCAGGACACGGCCAGGGCAAAAATAGTCGTGGCTCTTGTCCTTAAACTGAGCCTCGCCGTGGGCGCCGTGTTCACCATACTGGTAAGCCTTTGGCCGGCGCAGGTGCTCGGCCTTTTTACCGGCGACGAGGCGGTAATTGCCGAGGGGATGCGTTATATAGGGGTAGTCTGTTTTTCCTATGTTTTTTTCTGCGCGAACACCGTTCTCCTCTCTTCCCTGCAATGCGCTCAGGATACCAAAACGGGTTTTTTCAGTTCGCTTGCCGGTTTCTGCCTTAATATTTTTCTTAACTGGGTATTGATCTTCGGCCATTTCGGCATGCCCGCCATGGGAGTGCGTGGAGCCGCCATCGCGACCCTTCTGGCCCGCATGTGTGAATTTGCCGTTACCTTTTACCACGTGCGCTGGAGGGACAGGGCGCTGAGGTTCAGGTTAAAGGATATACGCCTGTATGATTCCGGCATCTTCGCGGATTTTTTAAAGTACGGCATCCCTGTCATCATGGGAGACATACTCTGGGGCATTGGGGGTAACGCCCAGATCGCCATTCTCGGACGACTGGGCGTCCAGGTTCTTGCCGCGAACACCATAGCGGCGAATCTGCATCAGATCTTTAGCGTCATGGTATACGCGATTGCCGGCGCGTCCGGGGTAATCATAGGGCGTACGGTCGGCCAAGGAGACAGGGCCCTGGTAAAAACATACGCGGGGACCCTCCAGGTTATTTTTGTTTTGTTCGGGCTTGTTACCGGGCTGCTTATCTTTTTTTTGAAGAACAGCATCCTCGCGTTCGGTTTCCCCGCCATATCAGGCGACGCCCGCCGTTACGCCCTCCAGTTCCTCACGGTTTTTTCCGTTGCCATTGTAGGAACGTCCTACCAGATGTCGGTGCTTACCGGCATAGTCCGGGCGGGAGGCGCGACCAGTTTTGTTCTGATAAACGATCTTGTCCACGTGTGGCTCATTGTCATTCCCTCCGCGCTGCTTTCCGCGTTCGTGTTTCACTTTCCCCCTGTCGTTGTCTTCGCGTGCCTGAAATGCGATCAGGTGCTCAAATGCGCGGTCGCCGTGGTAAAGCTTAACAG
>JAISEB010000172.1 GCA_031264395.1 Treponema sp.
TCAAGACCGGCGGCCAGTTCCCCAACCGCCACCGCGACGCCGCCCGCGCCGAAGTCGTTGCAGCGTTTGACAAGCCGGATAAAGGCGGGATTCCTGAACAGCCGCTGGAGCTTGCGTTCCTCCACGGCGTTTCCCTTTTGTACTTCCGCCCCGGCGCTTTGCACCGATGTTCCCGTATGGGATTTCGAAGATCCCGTGGCCCCTCCTATTCCGTCGCGCCCTGTCTTTCCCCCTATAAGGATCACCGTGTCGGCGGGGACAGGCTCTTCACGGCGCACCCAGGCGGCGGGAACCGCGCCTATTACCGCTCCCAGTTCCATGTGTTTGGCGACGAATCCCGGATGGTAAAATTCGGCCACCTGTCCTGTGGCAAGCCCTATCTGGTTTCCGTAAGACGAGTAGCCCGCGGCCGACTCGCGGGCTTTCTTTAGCTGGGGAAGTTTTCCCGGCAGGGTTCGGGAAAGTTCCCCGCGCGGATCGCCGCCGCCTGAGATCCTTATCGCCTGGTACACATAGGCCCTGCCCGAAAGAGGGTCCCGTATCGCGCCGCCCAGGCATGTCGCCGCGCCGCCAAAGGGTTCAATTTCGGTTGGGTGATTGTGCGTTTCATTTTTGAAAAGGAGCAGCACCGGCTCTTTGTTTCCATCGGCGGTTTCGGCTTCCGTTTTTACGGTACAGGCGTTTATCTCCGCGGACATGTCGGCCCTCCCGGCAAGCCCGCGTTTTTTAAGCGCCCTGTAACCGATAACGGCCATGTCCATGAGAGAGACAGGCGGAGGGGACGGGCCGTACACTTCACGGCGCGTTTCATGGTAGAGCGCAAGGGCCTTTTCGAGCGCCAGTTTCAGCGGGCCTTTTCCCACATCTAAATTTTCAAGAACGGTTGTAAAGGTTGTATGACGGCAGTGATCAGACCAGTAGGTGTCAAGAACCCGCAGTTCCGCCAGCGTAGGATCGCGGCCTTCGGACGCAAAATAGGCGCGGCAGCATTGAAGATCCTCCTCCTGCATGGCAAGAGCGTACGCGGGGCTTTCTTTAGCCTGAAAGTTCCCCGAAATAAAACCTTCAAGAACGGGTACGGGAGGGGGAACGCCGGCGTCTTCCGAAAAAAGGAATTGCCCCCCGCCCGGCTTCTTTCCCGGAACCGGCCAAGGCGCGGCCTCGCGGGAATCCACCGGGTTGATGAGATAACGCTTCACCGCCAGAAGCGCCGCCGGGGAAAGGGGGGAAGCGGCCCTGAGAACATACACAGACGCGGAATGTATGCGCGGCCTTACACCTGATATCAATTCCGCGCACTGTTCCGCCGAATCGGATCTTTGATCATACTGGCCGGGAAGATATTCGACCGCGAAATAATCGTCGCCCTTTTTTACCGGCAGATCTTCATCAAAGAAGATCCGGTCGTGCCGGACGTCGGAAAGCACATGCAGGATGATGTCATGCACCGCGTCCGGGAGCAGAAGGCCGCCGGCGGGCGGCGCTATATCGTACCGCATGAGGATGCGCAAGGAACCAAGCTGCCTGAGTTCCGGAAACTCCGTCCCCAGAAAAGCCGCCAGATCGTTTTTCAGCCCCAGCGCCTCGGTGTTAAAACCCCGCTTTTTTTCGACATGAATACGGTATATCCGCGCTTCTTCCATGGGTACAGTTTACGGACAATCGAAAAGCCGGGCAAGGGCCGAAGGCGAAGCGGAACTTCGCCTTCGGCCCTACAGCCGGGCGTAGGCCAGTGCGATGTCGGCGGCAAGCGCGGCGTTTCCGTAGACAAGGCGCATGTTTGCCGCGAGACTTTCGCCGCCTGTGATCCGCTTGATCGCGTCAAGAAGGAAGGGCGTAATCGCCTTTCCGCTTATTCCTCTTTCCGCCGCTTCTTTCAGGGCCTCTTCAATGGCGGCGTCTATTTTTTCCCGGCTCATGGCGTATTCCTTCGCGATGGGATTGGCTATGACGGCGCCGCCCCCGAGTCCCATGTCCCACTTTACCTTCATCATGCGGGCCGCCTCTTCGGCGCTGTTTACGCGCAGGGGCGCGTCGAATCCGGAGTCGGGAGTGTAAAAGGCGGGAAAGCGATCCTGTCCGAACGCGGCCACGGGCACGCCCAGGGTTTCAAGGTATTCCAGGGTACGTCCTATGTCGAGGATGCTCTTGACCCCCGCGGAAATGACGCACACGTCCGTGGCGGCAAGTTCCGTCATGTCGGCGGATATATCCATGGATGATTCCGCGCCCCGGTGCACTCCCCCTATGCCGCCTGTGGCGAAAAAATGTACGCCGCCCAGTGCGGCGAGGATCATGGTTGCCGCTACGGTAGCCGCCCCGTCTCTGCCGGAGGCCATTACATAGGCAAGATCCCTCCGGGAACATTTGACCACATTCTTCGCCTCCGCCAGACGGGAAAGTTCCCCGCCGCTTAAACCGATTTTCGCCCGTCCCCCCAGAACCGCGATGGTTGCGGGAACGGCCCCGTGTTCCCGGATTATTTTTTCGCACTCCGACGCGCATTCAAGATTGTCCGGGTAAGGCATGCCGTGCGAAATGATCGTCGATTCAAGCGCGACGACGGGTTTCCCTTTGTACAGGGCGTCCTTTACTTCATCCGCCACATCAAGATATTTGTCATAAGCGTTCATGGTTCTCTCCTGTTTTTAATACAGCCGCAATTTGATACGGCCGCAAGGCGTTCGTATACTTTTTCGGCGGTGATGTTTTCACATACGGCGCCGTCACATTCCACCGTGATAGCCGCAGCGGCCGATCCAAAAAGGCCGCGGGCGGCTGTGCCTCTTCCAGCGGGGGTACCGGCCCCGCCGCCCAGACAGTAATGCCAGGCGGCTCCCGCCGCGAAGGCGTCGCCCGCGCCGTTGACATTCACCGTTTCCGCGGGCAGCGTCGGCAGCGTGAACATTCCCTCTTCCGACGCGCACAGGGCGCCCCCCGGCCCCAGCGTGACGCAGATCTCCTTAAGCCCCATGGAAAGGAGCTTCCGGCAGCCTTCCCGCAGGGCTTCTTCGGTATCAAGGGGAAAGCCCGCCAGCGCCGCCGCCTCTGCGCGGTTGGTTTTAAGCAGACTGAGTCTGGGGAGGATGCCCGCGACGCGGCCCGCCTTTTCCGCCGAGACCGTATCGGCCATGAGCGGAACATCCTCCGCGAGCCGGGCGGCGGCGTCAAGGGTTTCGGGCAGCAGGTTCGCGTCAAGGACGACAAGATCCGACGCCCCCGCGTCATTTCTGACGTTTTCAAGATCGGCGGGGGTAATGGATTCCACCGCCTCCATGCTGTTTACCGCGGCGAAAAGCCCGCCCGCAGGTTCAAGCAGAAGGATATACAATCCGGTTCCCATGTCCTTGCGGACGATGAGCCGGGAAGCGTCAAGCCCCGTGGCGGCAAAACGTTCCCGCAGAAATTCCGCAAACACATCGTCCCCGACGGCGCTGACGAAGATCACGGCGGCCCCAAGGCGGAAAAGATTTTCAGCAATATTGCGGCCGACGCCGCCTGAATTTATGCGTATGCGCGCGGGATTTGAATCGGCTTTGCGGACGGGTTTAAGGGACATGCCCGACACGTCCACGTTTACGCCGCCTATTACGGTGATCTTCATACGACAAGCGCCTTGACGCCGTAAGCGCCGCAGATTGCGGCAAGGCTTTCCATCAGGGAATCGCCGGGAACGGCGAGCTTTCCGGCCCAGGCGGGCCTTACCCCCGAGGGGCGGTAACGGATCAGCCTGTATTGAAAACGGGAATCCGCGCCGGCAAGACGGCGGCATGTTTTGTCCACAAGGGCGGCGGCGTCAAAAAGGCCGGGGCTTACCACGGTGCGCAGTTCGTACAATTTTCCCCTGCGCGCAAGGAATTCCCCCAGGCCCAATATGTCGTAACCGCTACGCCCCGTAACCCTTTTGTGTTCCTCATCGCTTTCGGGATCTGCCTTTACATCCAGCATGACGCCGTCGGTTACGTCAAGAAGCCCCCCGCCTTCCCCCGCGCCGTCCGGCTTCGAAAAATCATGGCTGCCGTTGGTATCAATAAAAAACGTGAGTCCCTTTTCCTTTGCCAGCGTTCCAAGTTTCCGGAGGAACGCGGGGTAGAGGGTGCATTCTCCCCCCGAAACCGTGATCCCCCGTATGAAGGGAAGGTCCTTTTCGATTCCGGCCATTACTTCTTCAGGCGACATGAGGCGGACGCGCGGGCTGGAATTGCGGGGACAGGCCGCAAGGCACGCGCCGCAGAAGACGCAGCGTTCCTTTTCCCACAGAACCGCGCCCGAAGGCCCGCCGGGAGCTTCCCCGGAAGAAGGCGCGCCCTTCCCCCGAACCAGTGCCCCTGCCGGGCAGGCCGCAAGGCACGTTCCGCAGGAATTGCAAAGAGCAATAGTTTCGGGATTATGACAGTAAACGCAGTCAAAGTTGCAGCCCTGCAAAAAAACCACGGCCCGGTTTCCCGGGCCGTCGACAATGCTGGATCTCAGGATGCGGTTCACAGGCGCCCTGCTCACCGCCTCTTCCTTTCAAGAACGCGGGCGTTCCGCGCGGAACCAAGGCCAAGGGCCGTCGTGTTCTGCAGTACGTTCTTTCCCGAGGCAAGCTTGTCCATTTCCGAACGCTTGACAAGGTAGCCTGTGACCCGGATTACGTCGGAATCACTTCCATAAATCGAAAAGTACCGGCCGCCCTTTGCGAAGCCGCCCTTTACCATGTCAAGCACATAGGCGGGATTCCGGCCGGCGGTAGCTTCCACCGCGAAGACGTCTCCTGTTCCCGAAGGAAAGTACCGGTGAAAAAGACCGCAGTGGATCAGGTGATCGCTTAATTCTTCCGGCTCTTCTCCTATGGGAATGCGGGTTGCCGGGCTTTCGCCCACATCGCTGTCTATGCCGACCTGGCCGTGCATGAGGAAACGGCCGCCCGTGGCGGAGCAGAAGGGATTCCGGTGGGCCTTAACAAGGCCGTCCAGCGTGTCCATGATTTCAAGGCCCAGCCTGTCCGCCTCGCCGCTGTGGCCGAAGCGGTCTTTTTTCCCCGATTTTTCCATGATGGTATTCACGCATTCGGCAAGCCCCACAAGGCCGAACATGGCGGTGAAACGGTCCTTCTGTATAAAACCTTCCTTTGCGAGAAAGTTCGTTTCAAAGAAGCCCGATTTTTCGGATATGAAGGAGATGCGGGCGTCCATGTAGGCCATCATGATTTCCGCGGCGCGTTCCAGGCGTGGCCGGAAATCTTCCGGGCCGGAAGCCGCCGACGCAAGATGCCCCAGCCTGAGCCGGGTCAGCGTATAGGAGCCGCCGCCTGAAAGAAGGCCGTTGTAACAGCTCGCGACGGCGTAGTCCGGCCCCAGTTCGTCAAGAAACATTCTGTGGTTTGCGAAACTTGGTTTTGCGCTCAGGAGGGCTGTCTGTGCGGCAAGAAGCGCGTAATCTTCGGGCGTTGTTCCGGGATCATAAAGAAAGGAAATATTGGGAACGCTTGCGGGTTCTTCCTGCTGGCATTCCAGAACAAGACGCCCCGTAAGGCTGTCTTCGGGGCCAATGTCTGCGTGGCAAAAAGAATCCGTTACCGTTCTGTCCACATAACGAAGAAAAAGCCCGATTTTTTTCTTTGCCGCCTCCCGGCTTTCCCTGAGGACGAACGGTTCCAGGAGCCGGTCCAGAAAGCCGATGAAAACCGGAAAGTTGGTGACGGACGGCACATGACGCATGAAGAT
>JAISEB010000194.1 GCA_031264395.1 Treponema sp.
AAAACCCCTTGTCAAGAAGACGGTTTCCTGTTATTGTATAACTATTATTCCTACGGTTTTTATATGTTATGGGACGGGAATGAGCAAAAGGAGCGTTCCATGATATCGCTTAAGGGAATATCGAAAACGTACGGCGGGGTCCGCGCCCTTAAGGATGTGGATCTGGCGGTTCCCGGGGGGAGCATTTACGGCATAATCGGGAAAAGCGGGGCGGGAAAATCGACGCTGCTCCGTATCATGAGCCTTCTTGAGGCCCCGGACGGGGGTACGATACACTACCGGGATGAACGGGTGGATACCCTGCGCGGCGGGGAATTGCTTGAACGGCGGAGGAAAATGGGAATGATCTTTCAGAATTTCAACCTCTTTGCCTCACGAAACGCCGCGGGCAATATCGCCTATCCCCTGGAAATAGCGGGCATGCACCACAGGCAGATCGAGAAAAGGGTGGACGAACTTCTGGAGATGGTGGACATCAGGGACAAGCGGAAGGCCCGCCTCAGGGAACTTTCGGGCGGGCAGAAACAGCGGGTCGCCATAGCCCGCGCGCTGGCGGCGGAGCCGGAGATCCTCTTCTGCGACGAGGCTACAAGCGCCCTTGATCCCCAGACGACAAGGTCCATCCTTTCCCTGATACGGGAACTGCACGACAGGCTCAGGTTTACCGTCGTGCTCATTACCCACCAAATGGAAGTAATCAGGGCGATTTGCGACGAGGTTGCCGTGCTGAGCGAAGGAAGCGCCGCCGAAACGGGAACGGTAGAGAGCGTGTTCGAAACCCCCCGGACAGGGGCGGCCAGGGAGCTTTTGTATGTCAAGTGAAGATATAAACATTCTTCTGGTGAAACTTCCCGCGGCGGCGGCCGAGACGGTGTACATGATCTTCGCTTCCACGGTATTCGCCTGCGTCATGGGTTTTCCCCTTGGAGCCCTGCTCTACAGCGCGTCTCCGGCGGGACTTGGGCCCAGGCGGGTTTTTTACAACGTCATGTCGCGGGTGGTGAATCTTCTGCGTTCCCTTCCCTTTATCATCCTTATGATAATGCTCATCCCCTTTACCCGTTTCCTTGTCCATACCAGCATAGGCCCCACCGCGGCCATTGTCCCCCTTTCCATCGCGGCGGCGCCCTTTGTGGCCCGCGTCGCCGAATCGGCCCTTTCGGAGGTGGACATGGGGGTAATTACCGCCGCGAAGGCCATGGGATCTTCGGTCCCGCAGATCATACTAAAAGTCCTTGTCCCCGAGGCCCTTCCTTCCCTTGTTTCGGGCCTCGCGCTCACCGTTATCAACCTCATCGGCTATTCCGCCATGGCGGGGGCCATAGGCGGCGGGGGGCTGGGGAGCCTTGCCATCAACTACGGCTACTACCGCTTCCACCCCTCGGTGATGCTGGCGGCGGTTCTGGTTATTCTGGCGCTGGTCGAGGCGGTCCAGCTTGCGGGAACGGCGTTGAGCCGCGGCCTGCTTTCAAAACGGTAGATCCCGCCGGGCGTTTCCGGCGGATCTTGTATGGAGATGTCCGTTAACGTACGTTACCGGACAACTTTCACTCAAATACATGAGATTTTTTGAGGAGGAATCATCATGAAGAAAATCATCGCGGCCCTGCTTGTTTCAGGCGTCCTGATTGCGGCCCGGAGCCCCGGCCTGTATGCCGGAGCGGCGCGGGAGAGCGCCAAAACCATTACCGTGGGAGCCACTCCGGTTCCCCACGCGGAACTTCTTAACCTGATAGCGGGGGATCTTGCCGCGGCGGGGTACACGCTGAAGGTGGTTGAGTACAACGACTATGTGCAGCCCAACGCCGCCCTTGCGGCGGGGGATCTTGACGCGAACTTCTTTCAGCATCTTCCCTATCTGGAATCCAACGCCGAATGGAAAAGCGCCCTTGCCGCCGTCACGGGCGTTCATGTGGAGCCCTTCGGCCTCTATTCAAACAGGCTGAAGAACATCGCCGAGCTTCCCGACGGGGCAACCATCGCCATTCCCAACGATCCTACCAACGGCGGCCGGGCCTTCCTGCTCCTGCAGGCCAACGGGCTCCTTACCCTTAAACCGGGCACGGGCCTTGAAGCGACCACCCTGGACATAAGCGCGAATCCGAAAAATCTCCGCTTTCACGAGCTTGAGTCCGCCCAGCTTCCCTTGGCCCTGCCCGATGTGGACGCCGCGGCAATCAACGGAAACTACGCCCTTAGGGCGGGCCTTAATCCGGTACGGGATTCCCTTATTATCGAAGGCGCCGATTCACCCTATGTGAATTATCTTGTCGTGAAGAAGGGAAGTGAAAACGATCCCCGCATCCTGGCCCTTTCCCGCGCGCTTACGTCACAAAAGGTAAAGGACTATATCCTTTCCCACTACGACGGCGGAGTAGTCGCGGTATTTTAAAGCATCGCCCGGATGGCGGATTTTTGTAGCTCTGATTTTGTTGATTGAATAAACCAGTGCGTCCTTAGGCCCCGTCCGGGCTCAGGCCTGGCTCTGTCCCTTTTTCTTGTTTTTCTTTTCTTCCCGTTTTTCCTTCAGGGTTTTTTGCGGAGCTTTTTTCGACTCTTTCTTGTACTGTACGTGCTCGCCCATATCTCCTCCCGGTTTTGACATGAGAGTTGTTCAATAACTTCTGTCTCCTTTTATCATAAAGCGGCGCGGGTTTTTCGTCAACGCGAAGGTTGTTGAATTGCCCGGGCTTTTGTGTTATTCTTAAAGTATGAATGGGGGGCCTATGATCGTAGAGGAAGCAGTTAAACTACTGGACGGACAGTTTTTTTCCGGGGAAAAAGAGGCCGGGCTGGAGATAATTTCCGCCTGCGGCGCGGATCTGATGAGCGACGTAATGGCCTTTGTCAAAGACCGCGTGCTCCTCCTTACGGGGCTGGTTAATCCCCAGGTCATACGGACGGCGGAACTATTGGACATACACTGCATCATCTTTGTCAGAGGGAAAACCCCCAGCCGGGACATGATAGACATGGCCGAAGAGGCCGGCATTATCCTCGCGGGGACAAAACTCCCCATGTTTCTTTCCTGCGGCAAACTGTACGAGGCGGGCCTTAAAGGCGGAGGCACGCGGCGTATCTAGGAGGCAAAGAGGGTCTCAGGCGGCGCGTAAAAAACCGTCTTGCGGCCGTTTCCGCCGAAGAATTTCGCGCCGGGGGGGAAAAGGCGCTGGAATCGCTTCTGGCTTCCCCGCTCTGGGCCTCTTTTGATACCCTTTTCCTTTTTCTTTCCATAAAAGATGAAATAGACACGCGGCCTTTTCTTGAGGCGGCTTTTTCTGTGGGGAAGAATGTCTTTGTTCCCCGCGTCGAAGGGAAAGAGCTTGCCTTTTACCGGCCGCCGTCTCCCGCCGGTCCCTGGCGGCGCGGCCCTTTCGGTATACAGGAACCAGATCCGGCGGCGTTTCCACAAGCGGCCGGGCTTCCTCCGGCAACAGGACTTTCTCCAGCGGCGGGGCTTCTTTCAACAGCAGGACTTCCTTCAACGGCGGAGATTCCCGCCGAGGCAGGGCCTCCCGGCGCCCTCATCCTGGTTCCCGGCCTTGCCTTTGACCGCGGGGGGCGGCGGCTCGGAAGGGGCGGCGGCTATTACGACCGCTTTCTTTCAAAAAGAGGCAAGGCGGCCTCGGGCGGAAAACGCGGGATGTACGCTGTGGGACTCTGCATGGAGCGCCAGCTTGTAAGGCGCGTTCCCGCCGGAAGGGACGATCAGAGCATGGACGGCGTGCTGACCGAAAAGGGCTTGCTGATTTTCGGGAATTTTCATTATACTGTGGACCATGGGACGAATTAATAGCGCGCTTGAAATAGCACTGTAAAGGACCGAATCGGTCAAGAGCGACAAGGCCAGCATCGATTTGTACGGGGCGAAACAGCTTGGAAAAAAGCTGGCGAACGAATACCTGGGCGATCCCCGGAAGAACCTTGAAGATGAA
>JAISEB010000245.1 GCA_031264395.1 Treponema sp.
AATTCCGAATTCAAAATAACCACGGACAGACACAGACCAACACGGACAAGATATACATTTGAAACTAAAAGTCCGTTCTGTCCGTGAAGGCGAACCGGAGGTTCGTTGTGGTTGAATTCGGAATTGTTTCGGTAACATTTTAAAATGAGGTATTTTGGGGATCGGCATCCGGGGAAAGAGGCAGCGCCGTATCGGGCGCGTCAGGCGCATCGGCGGGCGGCGCATCAGGCGCACCATCGGCAGGCATTGCGCCGGACGCGGGCGGCGTACCAACGGGCGGCGCGTCAGGCACATCGGTAGCAGCGGACGTATCGGAGGGCGGCGTACCGGCGGGCGCCGCATCGGGCGCGTCAGTAACAGCGGGCGTACCGGCAGGTGGCGCATCAGGTGTATTGGTAGCAATGGGCGCCGTACTGGCGGGCGGCGCATCAACAACAACGGACGGCACGTCAGGCGCACCGCCAGTAGGCATTGCGCCGGGCGCGGGCGGGGGGGCCGCCGGGGGCGGGGGTTCAGGCGGGTCTTCCGGGGCGGGAGGCTTGATTTCGGCGGAGGCCCAATCGGAGATGAGTTTTTTGAGTCCTTCGTCTATCAGCTTGAGGGGCTTCCCGCAGTGGGGGCACAAAAAACGCCCGGAGGGATCGAGGTGTTCTTTGGCGCAGCCTATACACCAGGTTTTGCCGCATTCGGGACAGGAACCGGCGGGAAGCCCGTCGGGGGGCATGGCGTAAAGCCTTATGGACGGAACAGGGGGCTGGGACTTCGGCATACGCCAGCTCCTCTCACAGGAGGCGCAGGAAATGAAACGGTACACGCCGTTCTCCCATCTCTTGCGGAGTTCCTCGCGGCTTCCGGCGTGTTCCCCCGTCAATTCCAGAGCGTCAAGATGACCGATTATCCCTTCCGCCTCATCCCAGCGGCCCGCCTGTATGCAGAGCCAGCCCAGCGACAGAAGCGACGGGGCGTGATCCCCTTCCATTTCAAGGGCGGAACGGACGGCGGATTCGGCGCGGGAAAATTCCCCCTTCTTTACCGCCACATAACTTATCAATTCAAGAATTTCGGGGGAAGGAGCCCTGCTGTGGGCCCGCGCAAGTATTTCATCCGCCTCCCCGTAACGTTCAAGTTTGACAAGACAGGAGGCCCGGTTGATCAAATATTCGGCATTGCCGGGGGAACGCAGGAGCGCGAGGCGGTACTGTTCGTCCGCCTCTTCGTACCTTTCCGCGCGGACAAGAAGATTGCCGGCGCAGTTGGCCATGAGGCCCTCGGGATCACCGGCCCCGTCCGTTACAAGAACCGCAAGCGCCTTGTCCAGGGAACCGCGCAGAAAAAACAGAGCCCCGCGGTTTACCCGTATCGCGGGAACCTCGCCAAGGAGCGCGGCGGCCTTTTCAAGGTGAAGCGAAGCGGCTTCGGGATTTCCCCGGTGAAGTTCTATCTGGGCGGCCAGGTTGCTTGCCCATCCGAAACTTTCCCCGCCGTCTTGCATAAGCGAAAGGGCGGCGTTAACATCCTCCGAAGCGCGGGGATCGTCAGGATCAAGGAGGAAGCGGTTTTCCGCAAGGCGGAAACGAAAGAGGCCGTAATCCGGGGCGTATTTTACCGCGTCCTCGAACAGGGAAACGGCCTGGCGGCGCTTTCCCCTTCGTACCATAAGCAGGGCCATGAGGAATATCAGCGCGGGATCTTTATGGGGCTTGGGCCGCGCCGCCTTGCGGAGATCTTCGGCCGTATCAAATTCGGCTTCCGCCATCCTCCAGTCTTCTATGCCGAAAGCCCACTTCCCCGCGAGGGCGTGAGCCTCCCAGTTGTCCTTTCCCAATGAAAGCAGCTTCGGCACGATGGCGCCAAGATCCCCGTAGTTGTCCGCGGCAAGGAAGGCCCGGCCTCCTTCGAGATAACGGTTCAGGGCTTCTTCCTTCCGGCCCAGCATCTCGTACATGTTGGCGGCGTTTTTTGCCGGAAGGCCGTTTTCGCCGTCCAGATCAAAGGCGCGGTCGTAAACGGCGGCGGCTTCCCCGTATGTTCCCAGATTCCAGAGGGCGTGCCCCAGAAGCGTAAGAACGGCCGGATCGCGGGCGCACAGGCCCGGCTCCCCGTCAAGATACTCCTTAAGCGCCCCGAATTGTCCTGACGCGTAGAGTATCTTCGCCTTTTCGGCGGCCGCCTCCCCTTCCAGAGGCCCCGGCCCTTCCGCAAGACAGGCGTCCGCGTATTCCCCGGCCTCTTCGTACAGTTCAAGCTGCCGGGCAAGATGCGACGCAAGAAGAAGCTCCCCCGGCATCCGCTTCGGGGCGTGTTCCCAGGCTTTCCTGATCTGTACAAGCGCGGGATTGGGTTCGGCCATGGCGGCAAACGTTCCGGCAAGCGCAAAACGGCGTCCGGGGGGAATTTCGGGACTGCCGTTCCACGCGTCATGGGCCGCCTCGACTTCGGCGGCGCGGGAATCAACCGTAAGGGCGTCCAGAAAGGCGCGGGCCGTGTACGCGCCCGCATCCGCGCCCGCGCCGCTTCCCGCCTCATAGGAGGCCAGGGCAAAACCCAAAGCGCCTTTGGAAATTGAAGAATCGTTCAGTTCGGCGGCCCATGTTCCATTGACAAAGAGGGTGAAGCGGCTTCCGTAGGCTATCACCTTTATGGTAAAGCCCGTTTCCCCCGTCCGGGATTCTTCCCCGGCGGCGGGCGTTTCGGTCCAGCCTATAAGGGGAAAGGGCATGTTATTGCGGATCACGTCCAGCCTGAAGTAGCCCCTGTTTGAAACAAGGAGCATGTAACAGGAACTTTCGTCGACCATGCGGAAGAGGATTCCCGAGGCGGCGTAACCGCCCATGGAAAGAAGGCGCAGTCTTGCTTCTATTATTTGATCGCCCCATGCATATCCGGGCGTCCACACCCAGGCGATGCAGCCCGTTTTCCTGAGCGACAGCGACAGCGAACTTTTCTCCAGGTTGGCATCGCAGGAACTTTCTGATTTAATATCAAAACGGGATTTGGCGGGTTTTGAAAAATCGGCCTCCCATTTTTCTTCCGGGCTCCACCCGAGCGCGGATACATCGTCACGGTACTTTTTCCGGCGTAATTTGTTTCCGATAAAAAACAACAGGCGCCTTGGGTCAAACATACTACAAGATGTAAACCAAATTTCCTGAAAAGTCGAGGTCTTATGAATCCGAAATTTTCAAAATGGCTTGGCGCTGTCCGTACCGCCTTTGAAACCGGCCGGCGCATTGATCGTTTTTTGTTTGCCGCGATCCTGATTCTGGCGGCCCTGATAACCGCGAGGCTGATCCTCCACAAAGCGGCGGAACCCGGAAAAACCACCCTGATTTTTGCCATGCAGGAAGGGGAAGACGGGATCCTTTCTTCCCTTGCTTCTGAATTTGAAAAACTGAATCCTGAAATACAACTGCGCATCGAAAAAAAATCCTACGAAGAACTAAAGGCCCTTGTCCTTGGCGGCGCGGAAAGCTCCGGGACTCCGGTTGCCGAAGGAAAGACAGGTGGGGCCGATCTTGTCGTTCTTGACGACTGGCTGCTCCGGGACGGCATACCGGGCGGCGGCCTTGCGCCGCTTTCCCCGTATTCGGGCGCGGAGGATCAATGGGCGGTTCCCCTTGTTTCCTTTATGGACGTTCTTTTCTATAACATTGACATTCTGAAGGCGGCGGGCCTTGACCGTCCGCCGGGAAACCGCGCGGAATTCCTTGCCGCCGCCAAAGCGGCAACCGGAAACGGGATCTACGGCGCGGCCCTTTCCCTTTCGCCCGGAGATCCCCGGTCGGTTTTCAGGGATGTTTTTTCCTGGATGTGGGCGGCGGGCGGCGGCCCCCTAAGCCCTGATTTTCCCGGCCGCGCCGCCATAGGAACCCTTGACTTTCTGGGACAGCTTGCCCGGGAAGGGTGCCTGGCGCCTGAAACCGAGGAATTTGCCGGGGGGAAAATAGCCATGACGACAGGTTCGGTAAAGGACATTGCTTTCCTTGAGGGAAAGGTAAATTTCGGCATTACCGTCATTCCCCCGCCGGCCGGGTACACGGGAAAACCCGTTTTCGCGCTTTACGGCCTCTACGCGGGCATTACCGCCGGATGCGCGCATCCCGATGAAGCCTGGAGCTTTCTTTCGTTCCTTGCCGAAAAAATGCCTTCCGCCGGCCTTGTCCGCCCCATAGGGGAAAGCGAAACGGAGGCGGACCTAAACCCCCTTGCCGTCAAAGCCAGGGACATGTACGAGGCGGCGGAGATCATCCAGGGCTATGCCCGCCTTGAAAGGGGGGCGGAACTGGAGGCCGCGGTACGGAAGGAGATTATCCCCCTTCTTGAAGGAAGGCGGAACGGCGCGGATACCGCGGCGGCAATCGCCAGTCAATGGAAAGGAGAATGACTCAGCCGGGCGAAGAAGAAATTTACCACGAGGTCGAAGAAGTCGAAAAAGTTGAAGAAAACAGGGAAGAAAAAGAGAAGAAAAGAAACCGCGGACCATACGGACAAACATCCCTTACGGTTTCTCTATTCCAAGTTCGCCATAAACGTTTTTTTCAAAAGCGTTGCCGAAGGCGGCAAAGTGGGTGATGATTTTGGCGGGGCAGGACCTGAGTTCCGGTATGCCGTGCCAGAGACAACAGACGGCTTTACCAAAGAAATACACCATTTTTACCTTCCCCAGGGCCTTAAATTCCTTTTGAAGGAACTTTATGCTTTCATTGCGGAGCGCTTCGTTGTTTTTCCATTTCTCAAGGGCGGCGGCGCTGCCCGTTGAGGTAAAGTCCTTGCCCTTCATAATATCCGTCATATACGAACCTTCAAACTTTGTCCCGGTAAACACGCGGGAAAGCTTTTTTTCGCTGCTGCCCCTGTGGGTAAGGTGGTAGTTTGTCCACGCGGGTTCTCCGGCGAGGTTTTTGGACGCGTTAAGGCCGACAAACACGTAGTCTGTTTTAAGTTTACGGTAGCTGGCGTCGATAAAAGCGGTGTTGTTCAAATCTTTATCCCACAGCGCCCAACTGCCCCAGGCGCCCCAAGCGCCCAGGGTTTTTTTAAGCGTTTTGTAGCGTTCCGCGTCCATGTTGCCTCTCCTTAATAAAGAAAAAAATTGAAGGGGGGCGCATTTCCACACCGCCGTTTGGCATCGCGGCATACGCGCCGCGCCCCCCTACGGGCGAGCCCCGCTATGCGGGTCTCGCCCTACCCCCAAAAACAGTGCCAGGCACCGTTTCGCCATAATCCGCCTTCCTTGGCGGATTATGGCACTACCTCGTATGCCCCCATGTCCACTGTGCCGTTCAAGCGCGGATTACCGTCGAGGTCGGTACTAATCCCGGAAAGGTCGGGTGTCTGCGCCGGGTTGTAAAAGCTGTTACTGCCCTTGTTGATAACGGGACTGCCTGCCTGTAAACGGTAGTTGCCCGCTGTAGACGGCGCGGATGCGGGAAGCCTGGGGTCCACAAACTTGGGAGCATTCCCGGCAAATGTACCATCCAGGTTGCCCCCGCCATCCTGTGTACCGGAAGGATTCAGCCCTTCAACC
>JAISEB010000260.1 GCA_031264395.1 Treponema sp.
GGCTCCATCACGGGCTCCGAAGTAACCGCCGCGGTGATCTCCGACCAGGTGGGCCAGGTACGGCGGGACCCCTTCGCCATGCTGCCCTTCTGCGGCTACCACATGGGCGACTACTTCAAGCACTGGATCAAGCTGGGAAAGACCCATGACGAATCCAAACTGCCGAAGATCTTTTTCGTGAACTGGTTCCGCAAGGACAAGGACGGCAAGTTTATGTGGCCCGGCTACGGCGAAAACAGCCGGGTACTGGCGTGGATCTTCGACCGCTGCGACGGCAAGGACAACTGCGTGGAAACCCCCATAGGGAACCTCCCCAAACCGGACGCTATCGAAGCGCCTCCCGGCGTCGGAGCCGAAGCGATGAAGGAAATCTGCAGCGTTGACATTGAGGGCTGGAAGAAAGAGATCGCCGACGTGCGGAAGAACCACTACCCCAAATTCGGCGACAAACTTCCCAAAGAACTGTACGCGGAACTTGACGCCATAGAAAAACGGCTGGGCGTGTAAAAGCGTGTAAAAATCGAACCGCCGGAGAATCCCCTCCGGCGGGACTTTCAGATGCGGAAGCAGCCGCGCCCGCCGAGAGCCTTGGGGCTCTAGTTCAGATCCCACTCCGGCCCGGCCGCCTTTTCATCCATCTTGCGCAGGCGGCGGGAAAGGTCCCGCGCAAGGTTCATGATAATGATGGAAAAAGCCTTAATGTCGAGCCGGTAAATTTCCCGCAGGGACCTGTTGGACATGGACATTACGCGGACGCCGGAAAGGGCCTTGATGGTGGCTGCGGAAGGCATCACGTCAAGGACCTCCATTTCCCCAAAGGCGTCCCCTTCCCTGAATTCGGAAAGGACGATCCCTTTTTTTACCGCCGCCGTCCTGCCTTCCACAATAAAGCGTATCCTGTCGTTCCGCTGGCCTTCGACAATGATGTCGTCCCCCGCCTCATAGGATTCGTGCTCCATAAGCGGAAGGAGTTTCTGCATCTGTTCTTCGGCAATCCCGCCGAAAAGCGAATACCGCTGCAACGCGCCTGGTTCTATCATAACACCCCCTTGTCACCCCCTTCTTAAATTAACCGGAAACAGGGCGCCTACCATGACGTACACAAAGATCCCCACGCCCAGAAGAACCGGAAACCCGCTTGACACCGCAAGGACGCGGGCCAGGGCGCTTCCCACAAGCGAAAGGCCGCCGTTCATCCCCCAGGCCCAGGGCATAAGACTGCTTTTGTTTTCCTGAAGGCTGTCAAGGCCGTTCGGGTAGGGCGCCCCCATGAAGAAAGCCGACGGGGCTATGATCAGCGCGGATACCAGCACGCGGACAAAAAGGGAAGACGAGCGGAAATAGCCGAGAAAACCGTCGAGGCCGAAAATGTAAAACAAAAAGACAAGGGCCGCAAGGACACAGGCCGCGGGAACCACAAAAATACGGAACCGTTTGACAAGACCCGACGCCAGGTTCCCCAGGGCGGAAAATATCAGCATGACGGTAATGACGATGCTGGCCGAGTAGGTGGGATTGGAAAGAAACACCGCCAGCCGCTGAATCAGGTAAATTTCAATAAGCATGTAACCCATCCCCAGCCCGGCGTAGTAGAAGATCACCCCGATGGTGCTGCCTATGTCCACCCCGCTGCGGAAGAGTTCCTTCCTGTGGCCTATAAGGGGAATGACAATGACGATGAAGCCGAAGACACAGGCCTGCACAAGAAGGGCCAGAAGAAGAAGGTGGCCCCATTCCTCGGAAATGTCCTCTCTCCTGTCCATGTACATCGAAAGATTTTCAAGTTTGAGGTACCCCGTATAGTAGGGCCGGGAATCCCTCATGGGCCTGATGTCAAAAATATACTCCCTTTCAATTTCCTCTCCCCTGCCCGCGAAAAACCCCGGAATCGCCGCCCTGTACATGTCGGCGTTGGAATAGCTTTCCACATCCGCCTCGCGGCCCTCAAAATGGCTGCGGTACACTCCCATGAGGATGTTGATATTGCGCAGGGGAAGTTCCATGCCCGGAACATACAGAAATTCGAAGGAACGGGTCCTTACAAAATTGTCCAGGTAATACAGATCCACCTCGGTAAAGGGCCCTTTTTTGACGAGTATCGTCGAAGTGGACCGCAGGAGGCTGAACGCGTAAAGGCTTTGCTCCGGCGCGGAAAAGCCCGATTCCTTCATGGCGGTAATAACGGTGTTAAGGAGCCTGGGCACGTTCCGGGGAGGGGTAAGGCTGTCCCAGACAGTTACCGAAAGCACCCCGCCTTCCCTGAGCGCCCCGAAATATTCGGTGAACGCCTCCGCGGTAAACTTGAAATCTTCATGAATGGGGTATCCTACGGAACTGGAAAAACCCACCGAATCCACAAGGCTTATTTCAATTAAATCATAGGCGTTTCCGTGATCCACGCAGAAGGATCTGGCTTCCCCCTGCATGATGTTGATGTTTTCCGACCTGATAAGGTCCCCGTTGAACCGGGAAACGTTCGGATCGTCCCGCATCAAACGTATCATCTCGGCGGAAGGCTCCACAATGTCGATTTTTCCGGCTTCCTTGTACCGGGCAAGCTGGGCATTGATGCCGCCGCTCAGGTTGACAAGCAGGACATCGGGCTTTGTGAGTATGGTGTAGGGAGCGGCCATGGGAAGGTAGTCCATGTAAACCTGGTTGTTTTCACGGGGGCTTCCCATTATTCCTATGGGCCCCCCGCCGTCAATGAAGAGCCCCCAATAGGGCTGAAAAGACGCGCCGGCAATTTCGCTGTCCGCGTTATCGGAAAGGCCGGGGGCAAAATGAAAATACCGGGACGCGTAGACGTGGTATTCGCCTCCGGGCCCGTAGGAATGGTGAACCAGTTTGGTATCCTCGAATTTCCGCACCCCGCTTACATCCTTGAAATCCGACACCCGTATGTCTCCCCTAAAGAAAACAAGGCAGATTGACCCAAGGCCGGTTACTATCAGGGCCAAAAGGCCCGGCACGGGAAACTCGCCGCTGTCCCCCGCGCAGGCGAAGAGGGCGGCGGCAATGGCAAGGGCCAGAATGGGAAGGACAAGGTACCGGGGAGGAAGGGCGAACATAAAGAGAACAATGAAAAGCCCCCCCGCGCCGGAACCTATCATGTTCCAGAAATACACGCGCATGATGCGTTCGCGCAGGGCGATAAACGCGACGCCGGTAAAGGCGGCGACGGCAAAGAAAGGAACGCCGTAAATAATATAATAGGCCCCGATAAACCAGAGCTGGCGCGGATCGGAGGCCAAAAGAAGGGGGTTGAAAGGAACCATCTGGGCGGTAATAACCCCCAGCGCCATAAGCAGGGGAAGGACGGCGGCGATAACGGCCAGAATTATATCCGCGTATTCCCTTACCCATTCGTCTATAAAAGAAAGGATGATCCCCGAAAGGCCTATGCCCAAAAGAGCGGTAGAAATAACCAGCGTACCGAAACTTGACCAGCCCCCGACCGAAAAGATCCGCATGACGCACAATTCATAGGATATTCCCGCGACGGAAACCAGAAACAGGGCAACCAGCTTTGCGTTCTTCATAAATAAGATACTCCAAAGATCAACAGCGGGAAGACCGCCAAAAGCGGCGTTATGCCCCCTTCCGTTAACCAAAAAACAGTATAACGGGGAATTTGACGAACCACAACCACGCAATGTTGACATTCATTCCGTGAAAACCTATGATAAAACATAACGTTATGTCTTCCTTTTTTGGACGGCGGGTTTCCGTCTTCAGCGTTGTTATTATGGTAAGCGGCCTCATGCTGGGTTTCCTGTTCGGCCTCTTCCTTCCCCTCGCTGTTTCCGCGAAATCGGAACGGGTCGCGGCGTACGAAGAAGTGGCGGCGCAGTCGGCGGTAGAGGAAGTTACCAAAATAGCCGCCGAAAAGGGAAAAGACAGCCCGGAATACGGTCTTGCCTATGAAACGCTCCCCGGAAGCAAAAAGTACAACGGTCCGGGTTTCGCCCAGTCCATGTCCGTAGAGACCAGGGAATCCTGGCTTTCATGGATGCAGGCCAACAGGAGCGATTCCCCCGAATTCCTTGAAAAAAGATGGGAACTGGCGGAAAATTTCGTCAAAAACTCAAAAGAATTAAAGCGGACCGAAGATCTGCGCGCCTTTCTCCTTGTTCCCCGCGAGCATTTTGTCCGCGCGGTGAACCGGGGTTTCGAATACGCCGACACATGGCTGCCCATAGGGTACGGCGCGACCATCACCGATCCCGACGTTGTCGCCATGATGACCACCACGCTGAACGTCCAGCCCGGCGACAAGGTCCTGGAAATAGGTACCGGCTCCGGGTATCAATCGGCCATACTTTCCTACCTGACAACCGAAGTATACACAATAGAAATCATCAAACCGCTCTTTATAGAAACGGATCAGCTCTACCGGGATTTTGAAAAATCCTTTCCTTCCTATGGTTCCATAAACCGCAAACTGGACGACGGGTACTACGGATGGGAAAAATACGCACCCTTTGACAAAATCATCGTCACCTGTTCCATCGATCACATACCCCCTCCCCTTCTCAGGCAGCTTAAACCGGGGGGAATCATGGTGCTGCCCCTGGGGCCCCCAAGCCGGCAGTACATCATGGAAGTTAAAAAGGAAGTTACCGAAACAGGGTCCATCGTCATAAGCCGCCGGGATGTCTACAACGGAATGGGCGTTAAATTTATTCCCTTCCGCAATGAGGCGGGCAGTTCCTACAGGGCCGTTCAGGAAGAAGAATAGCGGCCGAAACTGCGGGGCCGTTAACGGCGCGTTTTTTAAGCGGGAGTTGTTCAAACTCCGGTTATTGGAGCTTGTTCCAAAACCCGGTTGGTGCGAACCTTCGGTTCGATGAAACAAGCTCCAATGTCCCGTTAATTTTAAAAGAGTTTCCGTGTTATTGTGGACAAGCGGGTTTTTCCGTGATATAGTGTATTTTATGCATTAAAGTTGTTCAGCATATTGAAGTTGTTGAACAGCTTTTGTTGTAAAACGTTTCGGGAATTCGCGTACAAGAATTTCTTTTTTTGTCCGATAATGCAATAGGAGCATTATTTACAATGGAGGGGTTGTTACTGAACCAGAAACCGGCAAGGCGCCGGCGCCTGCCGCATATACCGCCGCGCCGCATGAAATTACACATTGCATTTCCGGTCCGGAAATTGCCGGGGATCGTCTTGGGCTGTTTAAGGGCCCTCGCGGGCGGTCTTGGGAATCTGCCGGGCGGCCTGATCCGCGCCGCGAGCGGCAATCCGTTTGTGCCAAAGGCCGTTTTTGCCTCATGCGCCGCCATGCTGGCGGGCGGAGCGGTTTTCCTTGTTTCGTTCGCGCTCATGTCCCCGGAACTGCCCCCGGACAGCATGGCCGCCGTGCTGAACGGCGCGGCGGAGTCCGTACAGGAAGGGTCCCCCGGGGACATACTGATACTGCCCCCCGAGGATCAGGACTGGGCGGCGCTTTCCGCCTGGGACAGCGGTGAGGAGCGGACCGGGGCGGGAACCACGGAAACGGACCGTTCCGCCGATTTCGAGTACCGCGTCAGGCCCGAGGAAACCCTTTCCGAAATCGCCTATGCGTATTCCATTCCCCTTGACGTTCTGGCCTATTATAACCGTATCGCCAATCCCAACAGGATACGGACAGGAACGATCATCAAGATTCCTTCCTACGACAATGAAAAGACGGCTTCCCGGCAGATGGCGCGCCAGCCCCGGCGGAATACCGCCCAGGCGGGGACGCGTCAGGCGCGCATTTCCTGCGAGACAAGGGCCAGCGGGGACCTGGCAGGTTCGGGCATTACGGTGCACTTCTCCATTGTGGACCCTCCGGCGGAAACCCTGCAGTCCTTTGAGTGGGATTTCGGCGACGGGAAACGCGGGTTCAGGCCCGATCCCATATACGAATACACCGCGCCCAAGACCTATGTGGCCCGGCTTACCGCCCGTGACGCTTCGGGGATCATCTACCGTTCCAATTCCGTCTATATTGACGTGCCCCATCCGGAATCGGCGGCCGAATACAGCACAACCAAATTCATAACGCTTTCCTCGCCGGATGATTTTTTTGTGGTAAACGGGATCATCACCGCCGTGGCCCGCTATCCGTCCGTCGGCGCGGCGCCGCTGGATTTCAGCGAATCGGATCAGTACCTTACCAAAGTCAGGTTTACAAAGCCCGGTTTCTACGGGGTTACCGTGCGCGAGGCAAGCCACCCTGAACAGTACTACTCCATTTTCGTAAGCCCCGTCCCCACCATGCACGCCGCCGCCCAGGAAAATTTCAACTGGTACCGCACCCAGTTCAACACCGGCACAACCTCAAACTGCGGCCCGGCTTCGGCCTCCATGGCCATAGGCTGGTCCATAGGAAAGTATTTTCCCGTTTCCTCGGTACGCGAATCCGTGGGATGGCAGGGGGAAGGCGGAACCAGTCTTGAAGAACTGTTCGCCGTCATAAAGAAAAACGAGGTTCCCGCGGCCATTTCCCCGGTAAGAACCGTACAGCAGGTAAAGGACGTGATCGATTCGGGGGGCATAGCCATTGTGCTCTTCCATACCAGCGGCGTCAAAACCACCCGCCAGGACCCCGCCCAGGATCTCTTCGGCAAATACTACAACGATTCGGTGGGACACTACATCGTGATCAAGGGCTATTCGCTTGACGGCGAATACTTTGTCATCTACGATCCCATTCCCGGCGACTGGGGATCGAACAGCTTCCGCTACGGGGACGACATCAGCATGATGGGCCGGAACCGGTACTATCCGTCGGCGGAACTGCTTGGCTCCCTCCGCCGCCCGGACATGATTGTGGTTCCCCGGAAAGGCAACTAGCGGCGCCCGTCACGGGCCCTAAACTTGACCCACAACCGACTTTGTGGTTAAAAATTCTGTGGGTCAAGAATAGCCTTAAACCCGCCGTCAAGGCGCGTTACATTCTACACGTTGAATTTGAAGAACATCACGTCCCCGTCGCGGACAACATAGTCTTTTCCCTCGACGCGGTATTTTCCCGCTTCCCTTATTTTCGCCTCGGTTCCGTATTGTACAATATCGTCAAAAGAATACACTTCAGCCTTGATAAAGCCCTTTTCAAAGTCCGTATGTATTACTCCCGCGGCCCGCGGGGCGCTGTCGCCTGAATGAATGGTCCAGGCCCGGCATTCGTCCGCGCCGGCGGTAAAAAAGGTGCACAGCCCCAAAAGCCGGTACGCCGCGTGTATCAGGGCGGAAAGGCCCGATTCCTCGAGGCCCAATTCGGAAAGAAAGGCGCGTTTTTCCTCTCCGTCCGCGATGTCGGCAAGCTCCGCCTCGAATTTTCCGCAGATGCACACCGTCTCCGCCCCTTCGGCGGCGGCCCGTTTCCGCACAGTCTCAACCAGCGGCGAACGGGCGGCTCCGCCCCGCGCCGTCTGTTCGTCAATGTTACAGACATAAAGCTGTTTTTTCATGGTGATGAAGTGGCAGTCGTACACCGCTTCTTCCTGTTCGGGTGAAAGCGGGACGGAGCGGGCGGGTTTTCCCTGTTCCAGCGCGGGGGCTATCGCGTCCAGCGCGGAAAGAACCGTTTCGGCGTTTTTCTTTTCATCCTTCCCCTGAACCTTGAGAGACCTCTCCGCCCGTTCCCGCCTTTTGGCAAGCGTCTGGAGATCGGCCAGGGCCAGCTCTATATTGACGGTTTCCATGTCGTCTTCCGGATCAACGCGGTTATTTACATGGATAATATCGGGATCTTCAAAACAGCGCACCACGTGCGCTATGACGCCCACTTCGCGTATGTGTGAAAGGAACTGGTTTCCCAGCCCTTCGCCCTTTGACGCCCCCCTTACAAGGCCCGCTATATCGACAAATTCCACCGACGCCGGCACGGTACGCGCGGGCCTGAAAATCTCCGTCAGTTTCGAAAGCCTCGAATCGGGAACGTCGACCACGCCCACGTTGGGATTGATGGTACAGAAGGGATAATTCGCCGCCTCGGCGCGGGCGGAACTCAGCGCCGAAAAAATAGTGGACTTGCCCACATTGGGAAGCCCCACAATGCCGCAGTTTAGAGCCATGTTCTATAATCCCACAGAACGCCCCCTGAATGCAATGAGCCGTAACGGCGGCGCTTGTAAGGAAATCTTCAACATGGTATTCTGAAACCGCCGGACGCGGTATCCGCGCCGCGGGCAATCAGGCAGAGAGGAGAAATACAGTGGCCTTTGCGTTAAACAGTTACCCCGTAGTATTCCGGGCAAAATATACAAACGGAACATGGAAAGAAGAGTACCTGGAAAAACCCCACATGAAGCCGGAAGAAGAGGCGGCCCTGTCCGGGGACGAGCTTGAAAAACTTGGCGGTTCCCGGAATTTTTTTGACGACATGCCGCTGGTAAACTACACCACCCAGTACGGGCTTGGCTGTTTCGAGGGGCTCAAGGCAATGCCCCAGAGAAACGGCGGGCTTTCGCTTTTCAGGCCGGACCGGAACGCGTCCCGTTTTTACAAGTCAATGAAGGGGCTTTTCATGCCGCCTTTCCCCGAAGACATCTTTGTGAGGGCCTGCGCCGAAACAGTGCGCCGGAACGCCGGATTGGGTTTCAGGCCGCACTATACAACGGAATGGGAAAAAGATTCCTTCATGACCGCCGATTCGGTTTACGTGCGGCCCTTTACCTATGCCGAAGGGGGCATAGGGGTAAATACATGCCGCGAGCCCTGGGTAGTGATTATCTGTACGCCGGTAAGCTCCTATTTTTCTTCGGGTAATTTTGACGCCGTCGTTACCGACCGGATCAGGGCGACGCCCAGGGGAACGGGCTGGATCAAGGCCTGTTCCAATTATGTAATAGCCGCCCTTGCCAAACACGAAGCCGCCGAATCGGGCTATATGGAATGCGTCTTTCTTGACGCGGTACACCGTAAATATGTGGAAGAAGGTTCATCCTGCAACATCTTCTTCTACCTTAAATCCGGGGAGCTGGCAACGCCCGAACTGGGAGACACCATACTTCCGGGGATAACAAGGGCCAGCATTATAGAACTGGCCCGGGACAAGGGCATAAAAGTCGGCGAGCGGAAGATAGACATTGAGGAAGCGCTTGGTGAAACAAGGGAATGCTTTGTAAGCGGGACCGCCGCCGGGGCAACCCCCATTGAGTCCCTTAGCCATGAGGGAAAAAAGGCGGTTTTTAACGGCGGCAAAACCGGGGAATTTACCGCGTATATACGGGATACCCTCAAGGGAATCCAGTACGGAACCCTTCCGGACACCAAAGGCTGGATGAAAAGCGTCACATAAGAGGCGCGTCCCCGTCCCCGAAACGGCTTCCCTTCCAGTCCGTCCTGAAACCCAGAAAGCCCAGTATGGTAAGCAGCGTCATCCAGGCGGGGGTAAAAAGAAGCTGAACGGCATAACCCGCCGCGTTTCCCGGGGGAACGCTTCCCGTGCCAAGGACGGCGGCGGTGTTCATGATCATGGAGCACAGAACCGCCGCCGGCAGCGGCCACAGGCCGGGGAAGAAGGGCAGGAGCGGAAGGGCGATGATCCCCATCGATATGGAGATCATGAGTCCGCCGAAGCCTGTCCGGGTCAGAGGATCGGCGCTGAAGAGCCCGCCGTTGTTCCAGCGAAGCGTCTGGTTAAGAAAAGCGGCCCAGGAATCTTCCGGCCGGGTAAACACATGCGTGTCTTTTCCAATGGCCGAACGGACCTCACGCCCCGAAATGGAGCGGATACGGGATACAAGCGCGGCGTCCTCGGTAGGCGAAAGCGGCACCGATTCATAGCCGCCTATGAGGTCAAGACATTCCCGGCGGAGGATCAGATTGTTCCCGAAACCGCCCCCGGCGGCGCCCAGCCCCGTGGAAGCGGCAAGGTACATGTACCGTATCGCGTGATCGATACACTGGTAGAAGTAAAAAAAGCCCCTGCCGTATTTTTTGAAGACCGGCCCTATGATTACCCCGACCCGTTCATCCGCCATGCGTCCGGCCATAGCCGCAATCCAGCCGGGGGGCACCTCACAGTCGGCGTCCGTAAAAAGAAGCAGGCTCCCTCCGGCGGCCTCTATGCCCCGGCCTATGGCGTACTGTTTGTGATTGGGCCCCGGATTCCCCTCAAGGGTAATGACGCGGCAGTCCTTCCTCCCCTCCGTAAAACGGGCAAGCATCAAAGGACTGTCGTCGGTAGAACGGTCGTCGATAAAAACATACTCGGCTTCGGGATAATTCTGGTTACCAAGGGTCCGCAGAAGCCCCTCCATCCGGAGGCTTTCGTTGTGGAAAGGAACAATCACCGACACCCTGGGCAGACAGTCCCGTTCCGGGATCTTCCCGGCGGCCCTCCTGTCCCGCGCCCGTTCCCGGACAAACCCCGCCATGAGGGCGGCGTGCAGGGCAACAAAGACCGCGGCAAAGCCAAATCGGAAAATGTTAAACAGCAGCAAAACCATATTGATCAACTATACCAGAATTGTTATACTAATACGAGCTTGTCCCAGAACCCGGCCGGTTTTGGAACAGCCTCATACACTTGGGGCTTCAGGC
>JAISEB010000284.1 GCA_031264395.1 Treponema sp.
ACCGCGAAACTTTCCGCGGCACCCATGGCGGCGCCCGTGTCTATGCCCCGCCAGAACCGGATCAGCTCCCTTATCCCCAGGTTTGTGATGAGGGTCACGGGCGCCGCGGCAAATACGACAATGACGATGAAGTAGGCAAGAAGCCGCGCCTTGAATTTGCTTCCCGTCCTTTGGGTAATGAGATCCCGGACAAGGCTTGCCGCTGAAATGGCGAGAAGCACAAGAAGAACGGCGGGAATGGCAAAAAAGACGGCAAGGTTAAGGGGGCTTGGCATGCTGCCGCTGCGGAGCGTTTCCGAAAAAAACGACCGCGAAAAAAACACGGAGAGGATACAGAGGAGGAAGTAGATCAGCACCAGCCCCCGCACGCTTACCACCGGCTGCTTCGGATGGGTTCTGACTGTTTTCATGGCCGCGCCGCCGCATGACGCCGCGCCGGGCAGGGGCTATTCTTCTTCAAACTTCGATTCAAAAAGCCGCGCCAGCGTTTCAACCGCACCTTCTTCATCTTCCCCCTCGGCGATAATTTTGATTTCCGTTCCGTAACCCGCCGCCAGGGTGATGATTCCCATGATGGATTTCGCGTTGATCCTGTCTTCGTCTTTTTCAAAAAAAATATCGCATTTGAAATTTTTTGTCGCCTGAACCAGCATGGCCGCGGGGCGGGCGTGAATGCCGGCCCGGTTTGAAATGGTAATGATCCTTTCCGTCATTCCCTCTTCCCCTAGATGATGTCTTCACTGCCAAAATAAACGGAACGGGCAGCGTCGCTTTCTATCCATTTAAGAATGTTCTGGTTGAATTCCTTGGCCGCGTTGTACCCCATGGTTTTAAGCCGTTCGTTCATGGCGGCGACTTCTATGATAATGGGAATGTTCCGGCCGGGCTTTACCGGGATCTCTATTTTGGGAACACTGACCCCCAAAAGTTCCATGTACGTTTCTTCGGTCCCCAGCCTGTCGTAGTTTCTTTTGGAGTCCCATTCTTCCAGCATCACCACCATCTGTATGCGCTTGCTGTCCCGTATCGCCCCGACGCCGAAGAGGTGGGTAATGTTGATGATACCCAGCCCCCGTATTTCCATGTGATGCCCGATGATCTTGTTTGCCCCGGCGCCTATGAGCATGTTGCCCACGCAGCGTATCTCCACCACGTCGTCCGCCACCAGCCGGTGCCCCCGTTCTATGAGTTCGAGGGCGGTCTCGCTTTTTCCCACCCCCGAATCGCCCAGAAGCAGAATGCCGATGCCGGACACTTCCACCAGCACCCCGTGTATACTCTGCCTTGGGGAAAATATCTCCGAAAGGACGCGCATGAGGCGGGCGCTGAATTCCGACGTGGAAAGATCGGTCTGAAGCGTGGGGCACTGGGCGCTTTCGGCAATTTCAAAAAACACTTCGCCGGGAGACAGGTTATGGGTAAAGATGCAGCAGGGGATGATGTAGGTGAACATTTTTTCAATGGGGCCGGTTGTGCCTTCCGTTAAAATTTTCTGCAGATAGGCCGCTTCCCCCCGGCCAAAGAGCTGTATGCGCTGGTTGGCAAAGGAATCGTAAAAACCCGAAAGGGCAAGGCCGGGCCTGTTAACTTCGGGACTGTTGATTTCCCGCGTGAGGCCCTTCCGTCCTCCTATGCAGTGCAAATTAAGGGAATTATGCTCCTTGAGATCGATGTCGATAAGGTCAAGAACGGTTAAACGCCTGTCCGCCATATCACTATCATAAAGGACGGAACCTCTCTTTGCAAGGCGGAGATTCCTCTATTCTTCCGCTATGTAGTCCGCCAAAACCGAACCGTGCGCCTTCATGAAAAGGAGCATCCTGTGTGAACCCCGGTCGTCCGCATGGTAACCGTCGTAGGTCATGGCATCGTCGATGATGGGAGAACCGGTAAAGTCGTACAGTTCAAATCCGTATTTTTCAAAAAGGGGAAGAAGGGCAGGGCAGATTTCTGTCATATATTCATAGCGCCCGCTTTTGGCAAGGAGCCTGTAGAAAGAAGGGGCAAAGGGCGGGAGGAAGGCCGTAACCATAATACCTTTTTCCCGGCAGAGAGCGAGGATCTTTTCAACTTCCTGTACCGATTCGCCGTATATTTCAATTCCGTCTCCAAAGGCAAACATGTCCCTGCCTGATTCCATAGCCGGAATGAGCTCGGTATACGCCGTGCCTGCCCGGTAGGCTTCCGACATAACCTTCCGGGTCCATACATAAAAACCGTCTTTTCTGAAACCGTCGCCGTATACGGCCGCCGTCAGGCCCACGTTTCCGGGGTACGGTACACTCAGGGCAGGCCGGTACTCGCCTGAAAGCAGCAGCCGGTAGAGGCTCCGGATAATGTTCTCCCAGTCGTATACATAACCGTTGTTGTAGTCATACTCCTCCTGTGTCATCTTTGCTACTGGATGGTCAAAAAAATTCCGGTTAAACCGCCATTGATCCAGGTTGAGGATGATATGGCGGGGTCTTATGTTCACTCTGCCCAGGCTTTCGATAAAGTTACGGTAGGCGGGGAGATTCTGCGTTGCGCCTGCCGCGTTGTAGAATTTTGTTTCAGGGAGGAAATGTTCCTGTTTTATGTACAGCGCGCGGGAAGTTCCCACGACAAGTATATCAGGTTCGGCGCGGACCGTCATTCTGAATCTATACCAGGGAAGTATTTCCGAAAGCGCCGGTCCAATAAGAACGTTGTCCCGCAGCTGCCTTTCAATCATTTCGTCAAGGGGGTACAGCTCCCCGGATGTTGCCGCTATGCGCACTACCAGAACGCCTGTTCCGGTAAACAGTACGAGGAAGATAGTCAGAAAAAGGGCCATCCGTTTCAGAAATACAGCCATATACGCCTCTTAAAACTGAAAGTAAATAAACTGCCGCGGAACATTGGCGGTGAAAAACAAAGCCGTTAAAAAGGCAACGAGGAGATACGCCGCCCACCGCAGGGCCCGCGGAAGGGAGGCGCCCGCCCCCGCGACGGCGTATTCCCAATTGTGTTTGTAGCCGTGCCATTCGAAAACCAGCACCGCCATGACAAGCAGTATGGCCTTCTTGCCGGGTATTTCGGAAAAGGCAAAGGAACGCGGCAGAAAATCGGTCCATATTCGTCCGTAATATTCCGCCGCCTGTCCAATGCTTTCCGCCCTGGTAAGACCCGCGCCAGCGGCGAACAGTACATAGGTGAGGATCATGCCCGCAAAATCCTTTAACGGGGGAAGGCCGTATTTGTTTGTCTTTAGTTTGTTTTTAAGGACAAAGGTTCCCGAAAGTATCAGCGGAATAAAGAGGATGCCGTTGTACAGTCCGAACACCACCCAGGTAAGCTTCGCCTCGTGCCACATGCCCACAAGGAGCATGTTGATCATGATGGCGAGGATAAGCCCGGCCTTGCCCCCGTTTCTGAACGCGACGCTGAGCGGCATAAACACATAATCGGTAAGCCAGGAGGTCAGGGAAATGTGCCAGTTTCTCCAGAATTCCGCGATGTTTCTGCTGTAAAAAGGGTATTTGAAATTCGCCGTAATCCTGAATCCCAGAAGTTTTCCGGCTCCAATGGCTATATCGGAATAGCCTGAAAAATCGGTGTAAATCTGCATTGCGTACACAAGGATGGTGGTAAAAATATAGATTCCGCTTAGCGGGGGAAAAATATCCCAAACCTGGTCAACCGCCCTGGCAAGGCTGTCGGCGATGACTATTTTTTTGAACGCGCCCCACAAGATCTGCCTGCATCCGTCAACGGCAAGGCCGTACTGGAAAGGCCGTCCGTTTTTAAGCTGGGGGATAAAGGCGCCCGGACGGTCTATGGGGCCTGCCATCATGGCCGGGAAAAAGGCGACGTAGACGGCAAAGACCGCCGCGTCTTTTTCGGGTTCTATTTTTTGCCGGTAGATTTCAGTTATGTAGCTTATCAGCCTGAAGGTGAAAAAACTCA
>JAISEB010000228.1 GCA_031264395.1 Treponema sp.
TCGGCAACGAAAACTACCTGGGCGGCGAGATAGGCGCCAAGTCCGCCGCCGAGTGGGGGCGCTTCGTAACCGAATCCGCCAAAATGATGAAGCGGGTCGATCCCCGTATAGAGCTTTCCGCCGCCGCCCTGGCGGATCTGGACTGGAACATCAATCTTTTACGGAACTCTGGCGAAAGGCTGCGCTGGATATCCCTTCACGGTTACTGGGACGGCCTGTGGCAGGATAACACCTTTGCCGGTTATGAGGCGTCCATGGTTTTTACCAACACGCTGGAGGATCAGGTTGCCAGGGTCCGGGGGCTCCTCGCGGCGATGGGGCTTCAAAAACAGATCCGTATCGCCTTTGACGAATGGAACCTCCGGGGCTGGCACCACCCCAGGGTCGATACCGGCCTTGAGCCTGAAGAGTATATCACCCCCCGGGATCTTAACGACGACAACCGCTGTTATACCATGGCGGACGCGGTGTTTACTGCCTGTTTCCTCAACATGGCGAACCGCAACTGCGACATTGTCGGGATGGCCAACTTCGCGCCCGTGGTGAATACCCGGGGCTGTATATACACCCACAAAGACGGAATCGTCCTCCGGCCGGCCTACCACGTGTTTGACCTCTATGTGAATAACCTGGGGGAAACGGTATTGGACACCTATACGCCGGACAATCCGGTCCTGGAGGTCCGGGACAAGGCGGGAAACCCGGCGGAAACAGGCGCACTGGATACGGTTGCGACCCTTGACGCGGAAGGCGGCGTCGTCATTGCGGCGGTAAACAAGGATGCGGCGCGACCCCGGGAATTCCGCGTTGTCTGGCCGGGCGGTTCCGTTCCTTCCGCATACTCTATCCATACCCTGGCAGGTACGGGCGCGGAATCTTACAACGGCATAGACCATACCGGCGCGGTCCCGGAACCGCCCCGCGCCGCGGCCTATAAACCGGAAGATACAATCCGGCTTTTACCCCATTCGGTGAACATCATCCGCTTTGGCGCGGATCTTTGACGGGGATTTTGTCCGTCCGCCTACTTGCGCTTATCCCGCTTTTTTTGCTAGTATTTAGTATGGGATTTTTTCAAATTTATTTTGAAATTTGAAAGCCCTGTCTGTTTTTTGTCTTTATGTACCAATTCTTTATCTGTACGGGAGGTTGTATGACTATTTTTCAGATGCTGGGGCAAAGCGGTATTCTTACCCTGCTCGGCATGGGTATTGTGTTTTCGTTTCTGATCATTCTGGTTGTCTTTATAACGCTTGTCGGGAAGCTCCTGCATGCCGTTGGAGCCGACAAGGATGTCCGGCCGGCCGCTCCCACATCAGGCGGGGCTTTAGGGACATCGGACGCCGTGACCGCGGCAATTTCCGCGGCGGTAACGGAATACGGCCAATCGCGGAAATAACGCACACGCCAAAAATTTTACTCTTATAAGGAAAGAAACAATGCCGAAAGTTAAACTTACCGATCTGGTTCTCCGGGATGCCCATCAGTCCCTGTTCGCTACCCGCATGGTTACTGCCGATATGCTTCCTGTCTGCGGCAAGCTGGACAGGGCGGGTTTTTTCGCGCTGGAAGCCTGGGGAGGCGCTACCTTTGATTCCTGTATCCGTTTTTTGAACGAAGATCCCTGGGAGCGGCTCAGGAAGCTCAAGGCCGCACTGCCCAATACGAAGATCATGATGCTTCTGCGGGGACAGAACCTCCTGGGTTACCGGCATTACGCCGACGATGTAGTGGCAAAATTCGTGGAATACGCCGCCAAAGACGGGGTGGATATTTTCCGGATCTTCGACGCTGTCAACGATCCCCGGAATTTCAAGGCGGCCATAGACGCCGCGAAAAAAACCGGCAAACATATTCAGGCCGCCATTTCCTACGCGGTTACTCCCTTTCATACCATTGAAAAGTACGCGGAACTCGCCAAACAGTACGCGGACATAGGCGCAGATTCCCTCTGTATCAAGGACATGTCCGGGCTCTTGAAGCCCTACGTGGCCTATGATCTTGTCAAGGCCATCAAGAAGGTTACCGATCTTCCTGTTGAAATTCATTCCCACGCCACCACCGGCATGAGCGTTGCCGCTTTAACCAAGGCCGCCGAGGCCGGGGCGGAAATTCTCGATACGGCCATTTCTTCCCTTGCCATGGGCACGAGCCACAGTCCCACCGAAACAATGGTGGAGATTTTCAGGGGAACCGAATACGACACGGGCCTTGACACCGGCCTGCTTCTGGAAATCGCCGCCTATTTCCGGGAGGTGCGGAAAAACTACAAACAGTTTGAGTCCAGTTTCCTCGGCGCGGACACGCGGATTCTTGCGTCGCAGGTTCCCGGCGGCATGCTCTCCAATCTGGAAAGCCAGCTCAAGGAGCAGGGCGCTTCGGACAAGATAGACGCGGTGTTAAAGGAAATTGCCGTGGTCCAGAAGGATTCAGGCTATCCTCCCCTGGTGACCCCCACGAGCCAGATTGTGGGAACCCAGGCGGTGTTCAATGTCCTCTTCGGCCGTTACAACCGGCTTTCCGGGGAATTCCAGGATCTCATGACCGGTAAATACGGCGCGTGCCCGGCTCCCAAGAACTCCGACGTGGTAAAGAAGGCCCTTGAGGCCCTTAAAATGGACAAGGAAATTACCCACCGGCCGGCGGACGACATTCTTCCCGAATACGACAAGCTGGAAGGGGAGGCCAGAAAACTTCTTGGAACCGAAACGGTTTCCGTGGAAGA
>JAISEB010000345.1 GCA_031264395.1 Treponema sp.
GAGCCCTTGCGGCGCGTAAGGATAAGCTCGTCAACGCGCGGGTGGGAGACGGGTATGGGTTCGGCCGGGGCGGAATCTGATGAAAAGGACTCGCCTTCCCCTCCCTGCGGAAGCCAGAGGGTATATGTTGCGCGGTAGTGTATTTCATCTCCCGTCTCGTCCCCCCTTGTCTGTTTGAGGGTGAGGCCCGAAATGCCGAAAACGGGACGATCCGGCGGCGGGGAACCCTGATCCAGCCATTCCTGGGCGGGGATGGTTCCCGTTATGTTGTATTCGTAGGCCTGGCGCACGCGGGTAAGCACGTAGAAGTTGGTTACCATGTGTATGTCGTCCCTGCCTGCCCTGCCCGCCGCAAATTCCTGCATAAGCGTATGATCCAGGGTGTCAAAGGCGCCGTACCAGGCGGCAACGACTTCCCTGCTTGTAAGGCCCTCCGTGCTGGGAAGATCCTTCCTCCCCGCGATGATGCTCCGGGCGACAAGACCGGCGACGGTAACGGCGATGATTACGCCCAGAATAACGGCCGTGTTTCTTGCGACAAAGCGGCGGGCGCCGACCGCGCGCGCCCTGTTTTTGCTGTACTGTTCCCGTTCCTCTTCCCTCTGTTTCAGTTCGCCGCCGCTTAGAGGATGAAAAAACGACGCGGGGTCCCTGCCGTTTTCCGGGGGGCCCAGGATCTCCCTGATGTCGGCAAGCCGTACCCGGACCCCTCCCGTCTTCGGCGGGGCGAAGATCCCGTCCACGAGGGAAGAAAGCCGTTCGTCAATGCCGGGAGTGGCAAGGCGGAGGGGAAGGAACACGCCTTCCCGTATGTCCTGATGTATGCTGCCGGCGTCCCCGCCCCGGAAGGGCGCTTCCCCGCAGATGATGTTGTACAGGATCGCCGCCGCGGTAAACGTCTCCGCGTCTTCCCCCGCAAGATCGGGATGCACAAAGGGTTCGGCGGAAGTAAGGACGGAACCTTCCGCCTGCAGGCACCTGAGAACAAGTCTTTCGGGGGGGAAGAGCACGTTCCCCGAACCGTCGATAAGGGCGGCCGCGGGCCAAAGGGACTCTTCCCGTTTTTCAAGCGGGATGCGCGCCTGTATCCAGCGCCGCAGCGCGTCCAGCGCCTTTGCCCCGCCTGAGTCCCCCGCGCCCGAATCGGAGATGATCCTGTCGAAACGTTCCCCCCCAAAGAAGGGGCCCCAGATCACCATGGAACCGTTCCGCTCAACAACGCCCGAACTTTTCCATTCCTTGACGCTGTCCTCGGGCCGGACCAGAAAACCGCTCTGGGTAATAAACTGGGCCGCCTTCGCCTGGGCAAAGGCCTGGGCGTCGAGGCCCGTATCAAAGCCCAAGACCTCTTCGCCGTCAAGTTCAAACGTAAAGATGTTTTCGCTCATGTCCCTTCCGTCTTGTTTTACCGCGGCGAATAAAGGTAACGGAAGTATTCCATGTCCGTGGTAAGGGTCTTGTCGAATTTCGGCAGGGTAGAACGGTAGGATTCCACGGCGCGCCAGAAATCGAAAAAGTCACGGTCCTGATTGTAGGCTTCCGCGTAGATACGGGCGGCCTCGGCGTCGGCGGTTCCCCGTATGGTTTCGGCCTTTTCGTACGCGTCCGAGAAGATGGAGCGCCGCTCGTTTTCCATACGGCCGAGCCACTCGGCCTTTTTCCCTTCACCTTCGGAACGGAAAGCCTGGGCGATCTGGTTTCGTTCCTTAATCATCCTGGCGTATACGCTCTGGGTAAGCTCGTCGTTGTACCGTATCTGCCGGGTTACCACGTCGATAAGCTCTATGCCGTATTCGGGCACCATGCGGCGGGACCTGGTGAGTATCTCCTCGGCAAGCTGCCGCCTTCCCCGTATAATGGGCTCCTTGCTTCCTTCGCTCTGTATAAGATCGGGGATCTGCTCGGCGGCAAGGCTGTCGCCTATTCCCAGGCTGTCAAGCAAGTCGGTTCTTTCAAGGATGATGTTTGAATTCCGCACCGTCTCGCGGAGGTAGTTTTCGGCAATGACGGTACGCACCTCGGAGTCTATTACCTCGGCGAGTTTTTGATAGGCGCCATCTACGGTGGTAATTGATTCGTAGAATTTCTGGAGATCGCTTATACGCCAGCGCGCGGTAACGTCAACCCAAATGTACTGTTTTTCCCTCGTGGGCATGCTCTTTGCTTCCCCGTCCCACGCCATGATGCGTTTGGGGTAGCGGACCACGTCGTCAATAAAGGGCGCCTTGATGTGGAGCCCCGCGTCGGTAACAACCCGTACAAGGCGTCCCATCTGGACTATCACCGCCTGTTCCCCCTCGTCTATGACATAGAGGGGGCCGGCGATAAGGATTCCTATGAGAATGACGGCGGCGACAACAAGAAAAGTCAGGACTTTTTTCATTACTGTCCTCCCTGCCCGGCCGCGCTCCCGGAAGACGCGCCGGACCGGTTTCCAATATTCCGCAGGGGGAGGAAGGAGTCGAGGTTCCGGTCTATGATCACCGTTCCGCCGTCATCCTTGAAGACTTCTTCTATCATTTCGTAGTAGAGCCGCCTCCTTGTGACATCGGGATTCCGCCGGTATTCCTCGTAAACGGCGCTGAAACGGGCCGTGTCGCCCCGCGCCATGTTTACCCGCTCCGTGGCGTAGCCTTGGGCTTCCTGTATGATCCGCTCCCGCTCCCCGCGCGCCCGGGGAATTTCGGCGTTGTAGGCCTGCTGCCCTTCGTTGATGAGCCTGTTCATGTCCTGTTCGGCCTTGTTAACGTCGTCAAAAGCTTCCTGAACGCCCGAAGGGGGATCTATGTTCTGAAGCTGAACGGCAATGATGTTGATGCCCAGATTGTAGCGGCGAAAGGTCTCGTTCATGGAATCAAGGGCGGCCGTCTGTATGGCGGTCCTTTCCGAACTCATGATGTCCATGATCGCCCTGTCTCCCACCAGCATGTTGATGACAGAACGGGACACGTCCCGTATGGTGCGGGTCCTTTCGTTTACATTGAAGACCCAGGCGCGGGGATCGACGATGCGGTACTGTATGATCCATTCGACATCCGCAATGTTAAGATCGCCTGTCAGCATGGTGGCTTCGTTTATGTCCCCCGAATAAACGGAGGAGATGCCGGTTTTAAGCGTGCGGAAGCCAAACTGCTCGGTTTGCACGTTTTTTATGTTTACCTTGTAACACTTGTCTATGCCGAAGGGCAGCCTGAACTGAAGTCCCGGTCCCCGGATGGCAAGGAATTTGCCGAACCTCGTTATAACCGCCTCTTCCGACTGGTTGACGATGAAGACGCTTGTCGCGAGGAATATTATCAGCACGATAACCAGAACGGCGATAATCATTACTCCCGGCGTAAAAAATTTTCCCGCTTTTGGCGGGGTAAAGTGATCCATGAGACCTCCGCTTTCCGGTGTTACGCACTTAACCCGGCTTCCATGAATTTAATTCTTTAACGGGTGATAGTAAAGGGGGTTTTCCCGCGCGTGCGGCGGGCCGCCCGGTTCTTTACACAAAACCGCGTTACATATATAGTAAGTATATGATATTTCCTCTGGAAGAATTAATCGAATACAACGGCAATATGTACGAGATCACCTCCGCAGCTTCCCGCAGATCCTATCAGCTTTCCATGATACGGGACCCGGAAATCGAAGATAACGACGGCAAAGTCGTATCCCTGGCGGCCCGCCAGGTTTTTCAGAAGGAAGTTGAATTCCGCCTGGATCACTCGGCGCCGGAGGGGTGATACGGCCGGGACACTTTACGAGAGGTCCTGGGCCGCGAAAATACGGGAAACGCGGGACGGGGCCGTTCCCGTTCTTGTCCTCTTTGGCCCGACCGCTTCGGGAAAAACGGAGGCGCTTGCCGGGCTTTTTGGTAAAGACAGCGTTTTCCCGGATTGCGCCGGAAAGGCCGAAGTAGTTTCCGCCGATTCCATGCAGGTGTACCGGGGCATGGATATAGGCACCGCCAAGCCTTCTTTTGCCGAAAGGGAAAAGCTGCCCCATCACCTTATAGACATACGCAATCCCGATGAACAGTTTACCGCCGGTGATTTTGTCCGCCTCGCGGGGGAAGCCTGCGACGATATTTGGAGGCGGGGAAAGCTCCCCGTGGTTTCAGGCGGAACGGGTTTTTACATGCGGAATTTCATCATGGGGCTTCCCGAATCGCCCCCTTCGGACGGGGAAGTGCGGGCCGCCCTCAAGGCCGAGCTTGAAAGCCGGGGCGCGGCCCCTCTTATGGAAGAACTCGCCTCAGGCGATCCCCAAAGCGCCGCCCGCATCCACATCAACGACACATACCGGCTGCTGCGGGCCCTGGAGGTGCTCCGGCAAACGGGCCGCCCCCTGAGCGCGTACAGGCAAAACGGCGGGAAGAAGGGGCGCTTTGACTTCTTCGCCGCCGGTATACGGCGCCGACGGGAAGAACTGTACCGGCGTATCAACGAGCGCTGCGCCGCCATGTTCCGTAACGGCCTTGCGGACGAGGTGCGCCGTCTTGCCGGGGCGGGCTACGGTCCCCGCGATCCGGGAATGCGGGCCATAGGCTACCGGGAATTTTTTACGGGTGAAGAGGACTCCTCCGTTTCGGAGGATCTTGCCGCCGTAGAGGAACTTGCCGCAAGGAACAGCCGCCGTTACGCCAAAAGGCAGATCGCCTATTTCGCCTCCGTTCCGGACGTGCGCTGGATAGATCCGGCCGGTTTTTCCCCGCAAGGGGAAAGCTCCGGTACGGCGGGGCTTCTCTTTGACCTTCTTTTTTCCGGGCGGTAATGCTCTTTTTTGGTGTCCCTTGCGGTTTAACAGCAACCCCGAATTCAAAATAACCACAGACAGACACGGACCAACACGGACAGAACCGGTATACCCGTTCGCGCTATTCTTGACCCGCAGAATTTTTAACCGCAAAGAAGCCGAAGAAGTTCAGCATAGGTTTTTCCATTGGCCATACACCCTGAACTTGCAAAATGACCTGTTTATTGTATAATGGAACCATGACCGCTATACAGCAAACCGTTGAAATCGACCTCAGCCGCCGTATTTTGCGGCTGGAAGAGCCTCTGCCGGAAAGCATAAGCCCCGGCCGGGCGGACATCATTCTTGTTTTGCAGAGCGACGCTCCGGTCTCCCGCCCGCAGGCGTCGCTCAAACAGAGCGGCGACGTATACGCCGGAATCCCCTCCGCCCTTCCCGACGACCTTCTGCGTTCCCAGATTGACCTTCTTGAAAAGGTAGAGTGGTGATGCTCAAGGGTGAAATCTGGTGGGCG
>JAISEB010000020.1 GCA_031264395.1 Treponema sp.
GTGCTGGGGCTTCCCAAAACCATAGACAACGATATTGAGGGCACGGACCGGACCTTCGGTTTCAATTCGGCCCTGGCCATCGGAACCGAGGCCATAGACAGGCTGCATTCTACCGCGCAGAGCCATAACCGGGTAATGGTAATAGAACTCATGGGCCACAAGGCCGGCTGGCTTGCCCTGTACGCCGGAATAGCGGGCGGCGGGGATATCATCCTCATCCCCGAAATTCCCTACGACATAAAGGCCATAGGCCGCGATCTTGCCGAACGTTCACGGGCCGGCAAGACCTTCTCCATTGTGGTCACCGCCGAAGGGGCCCTTTCCGTGGAGGAGGCAAAGATGGACAGGAAGGACAGAAAAAAGTACCGCGCCGATTTTCCCACGGGCTACCGTGTAGCAAAGGAGATAGAAAAGGAAACGGGCATGGAAACGAGGGCCACCGTTCTGGGTTACGTACAGCGGGGCGGCATCCCCAGCGCCACGGACCGTGTTCTTGCCACAAGCCTTGGAACCGCCGCCGCGGACATGCTTGCCCGCGGGGAATACGGTAAAATGGTGGCTCTTGCCGGGAACAGCATAGGCGCCGTCGATCTTAGCCTGCCCGCGGGAAAGGTAAAGACCGTGCCCGTTGATCACTTCATGCTTGACACTGCAAAGGCGGTGGGAACCTGTCTGGGGGTATAGGGAACTTCTAAAAACTGAAGTTTTTAAGTTCCTTGTAGAAGAAACGGTTTTCCACCGGGAGTCAAAGGAAGGAGGCCGGGGCTCAGGCGGCAGGGCCGCCGTCAGGCGTCCGGTATTTCAAAAATTCCTTCGAGTATATGCCTGGGCCGGTAGGGGTAAATGGCAAGGTCCTTCATTGCGGTAACGCCTGAAAGTACCAGTACGGTTTCGATTTCCGATTCTACGCCGGCGACTATGTCGGTATCCATCCTGTCGCCTATGATCACCGTTTCTTCCCGTGTTGCGCCGAGGCGGCGGATGCCGTGCCGCATCATCAGGGGATTGGGCTTTCCTATAAAGTAGGCTTTGGCGCCGGCGGCCAGTTCTATGGGGGCGACAAGGGCGCCGCAGGCGGGGACTATGCCCCCTTCAACAGGACCGGAAAGGTCGGGGTTGGTGCCGATAAGACGTGCGCCGCCTGTTACCAGCCGGACGGCCCGTTCCAGCGCCTCAAGGCTGTAGCCCCTGCCTTCGCCCACTACGACAAAGTCGGGGTTAATGTTGTTCATGGTAAAACCCGCGTCGTACAGGGCCTGTATCAGGCCTGGCTCTCCTATAACGTAGACAGAGCCTCCCGGATGCTGCGAAGCAAGGAAGCCCGCGGTGGCAAGCGCGCTCGTGTAAAAATGCTCGGGGTCAACCATGATTCCAAGCCGTGAAAGTTTCTGCGCGAGTTCTATGGGGGACCTTTCGCTTGAATTGGTCAAAAAAAGAAAACGCTTGCCGTTTTCCGTAAGCCAGCCGACAAATTCCACCGCCCCCTTAAGAAGGCTGTTGCCGTGGTAAATGACGCCGTCCATGTCAATGATAAAGGCTTTCTTTGCCCTGATGGCCCTGAGATCTTTCATGGATTCATTTTATACGGCGGCGCCCGCGATATCAATATTGCGGCGGCGCGTCCGGGCGGCCCCTTGACATCTTGCCTCGAACGCTTTTCTTTTTGTATCTTTAAGAAAGAAAAAAACAGGGCCAAATTCAGGCCAGCCGGCTATGAAACCGGCCCGGTGAAACAGGAAAAAACATGGATTTTGAAAAACTGACAATCAAGGCGCAGGAAGCGCTTAACGAGGCTTCCGCCATTGCCCAAAGGGCCGATCATTCACAGGTGGAAGTTGAACATCTCCTCAAGGCGCTTCTGGAACAGGAAGACGGCATCGTAAGCCCCCTGGTTGAAAAAATCGGGGCGGTTCCGGCCCGGCTCATACAGGAGACGGACGCCCTGATAAACGCCCTGCCCAGGATTTACGGCGAGGCGGCGCAGCTCTACTTTTCTTCCGCCGCGTCAAAGGTCCTTGCCAGGGCAGAGGCGGAGGCCGCTTCGCTGAAGGACGAATTTGTCTCGGCCGAGCATATCCTCATTGCCATTGCCGGGGGAGAAGGAAAGGCGGCGAGTATACTGAAGAAAGCCGGGGTAAACAAACAGTCTATTCTTTCCTCTCTTAAGTCGGTGCGGGGAAATACCCGTGTAACTGATCAAAACCCCGAAGAAAAATATCAGGCCCTTGATAAATACTGCCGGGATCTTACCGCCCTTGCCCGGCAGGAAAAACTTGATCCGGTTATAGGCAGGGACGAAGAAATACGCCGCTGTATGCAAGTCCTTTCCCGGCGTACCAAAAACAACCCCGTCCTTATCGGCGAGCCGGGCGTTGGGAAGACCGCCATTGTCGAAGGGCTTGCCCGGCGCATAGTGGCCGGCGACGTACCGGAGGGGCTCAAAGGGAAGAAGCTCCTTGCCCTGGATCTGGGGGCCCTTGTGGCGGGCGCCAAATTCAGGGGCGAATTTGAGGACAGGCTCAAGACGGTGATCCACGAAGTACAGGCGTCGGACGGCAAGATCATCCTTTTTATCGACGAGCTTCATACCCTCGTGGGCGCGGGCGCGGCCGAAGGGGCCACCGACGCCAGCAATCTTTTGAAGCCCGCCCTTGCGCGGGGGGAACTGCGCTGTATAGGCGCCACTACCCTTGACGAGTACCGCATGCACATAGAAAAAGACGCCGCGCTGGAACGGCGCTTTCAGCAGGTTTACACCGCCGAACCTTCCGTTGAGGATACCATCGCCATACTCCGCGGCCTCAAGGAACGCTACGAGGTACACCACGGCGTGCGCATCAAGGACGAGGCCCTTGTTGCCGCGGCAACCCTTTCCAGCCGGTACATCACCAGCCGCTTCCTTCCCGACAAGGCCATTGATCTTGTGGACGAGGCGGCGAGCCGGCTCAAGATGGAACTGGATTCCCGCCCTACGGAACTTGACAAGCTGGAACGCCGGCTTCTTCAGCTTTCAATCGAAAAACAGGCCCTTTCCCGCGAAGACGATCCCGCGTCAAAGAGCAGGCTGGAAAAACTTGAGAAGGAAATTGCCGATCTTGCGGCCGCGCGGGATGCCATGACCGCCCGCTGGGAGAACGAGAAAAAGGATATCCAGCAGATACGCGAATTGAAGCAGCAGATTGAAGAACTTAAAATTGAGGAAACAAAATACGAACGCACGGGGGATCTTTCCCGCGCCGCCGAAGTGAAGCACGGCAAAATACCCGAGGCCCAGAAAAAACTTGCCCGGCTTACGGGCCAGATAGAGACAAAGCGCGAAGGGAAAGGGGAAGGCGCGCTTCTCCGCGAGGAGGTAAGCGAGGAAGACATCGCGGCGGTGGTGGCGACATGGACGGGAATCCCCGTTTCGAAGATGCTTTCGGGAGAACTGCAGAAGTACCTCGACCTTGAAAAGGTTCTTGAACAGCGCGTGGTAGGACAGGAGCCCGCGGTCCAGGCCGTCGCCGACGCCATCAGGCGCAACAAGGCGGGCCTTTCGGACGCGGCCCGCCCGCTTGGGTCCTTCCTTTTCCTGGGGCCTACAGGCGTCGGAAAAACGGAGCTTGCCAAAACGCTGGCGGACTTTCTTTTCAATGACGAAAAGGCCCTTACCCGCATAGACATGAGCGAATACGGCGAAAAACATTCGGTGAGCCGCCTCATAGGCGCTCCCCCGGGCTATGTGGGTTACGAACAGGGCGGCCAGCTTACCGAGGCGGTGCGCCGCAGGCCCTACAGCGTGATCCTTTTTGACGAAATTGAAAAGGCCCACCCTGAGGTATTCAATGTCTTTCTTCAAATCCTTGACGACGGCCGCCTTACAGACGGGCAGGGCAGGGTGGTTGATTTCAAAAACGTGATCATCATCATGACCAGCAACCTCGGTTCGGATTTGATTCTGGAAGCGAAAAAAAGCGAAGCGGTAAAAGACGCGCTTACGGAACTTCTCAAGCAGACTTTCAGGCCCGAATTCCTTAACCGCATAGATGAAACGGTGATCTTCAACAGGCTTGGAAAGGCCGAAATAGGAAAGATCGTCGACATACAGCTTGACCTGCTTTCGCTCCGCCTCGCGGACAGGAAGATGACGTTAAAACTTACGCCGGCCGCTAAAGCGTTTCTTGCCGGGCGGGGTTATGATCCCCTGTTCGGCGCGCGGCCCCTCAAGCGGGCCATACAGGCGGATCTGGAAAATCCCCTGGCAAGACTTATCATAGCGGGGAAACTAAAAGAAGGCGACGCCATTGCCGCGGACGCCGCCGGGGACGGTTTGACCTTCAAAAAAAGCGGGAGCCGGCAGGCAGAATGAAACACGGTGGAAGCCAGGTACTGGCGGTAGATTCTTCACGGGACGCCAGGGTCCTGCGGGCCCTTTCTTCCGGCGTCCGCCTCCGCATTCTGGAGCTTCTGCAAAACACCGAACTCAATGTTTCCGAAATAGCCCGCCGCCTTGACATTCCGCAGTCAACCGCCGCGACCAGCATTATTACCCTTGAGGAAGCCGGGCTCGTTGACAGCCGTAACGCCAACGGCGTTAAAGGCGGCCAGAAAGTGTGCATTGCCCGGTACAAAGAATTTCTTGTCAGTTTTAACCCGCCTGAGGCGCTGAACGACAACAGGGTAATTGAAGTTGAAATGCCTGTCGGCCTTTTTACATCCTACGAAGTTTCCGCTCCCTGCGGTCTTTGCAGCAGGGAAGCCATAATAGGCTATCTTGATGTGCCCGAGATCTTCTTTTCGCCCGACCGTATCAAGGCGGCCCTGGTGTGGTTTGAAAAGGGGTATGTCGAATACAAATTTCCCAACAATGCCCTCTTTACAGGTCCGGGCGCTTCCCTTAAACGCATAGAACTGGTAATGGAAGTTTCGTCCGAGGTGCCGGGCACCAACAAGAGATGGCCCTCCGACATTTCAATCTGGATAAACGAAGTGGAAATAGGTTTTTGGACCAGTCCCGGCGACTACGGCGACCGCCGGGGCAGGTACACACCGTCTTTCTGGAAACTTGAAGGTTCGCAGTACGGCATCCTTGTTACATGGGCGGTTACCCCCGGCGGAACCTTTGTGGACGACAAGCCCGTTTCAAACGTGAAACTGGACGATCTTGATATTTCGGGACACCATTCAATCAAGGTCCGCATAGGGGTAAAGGATTCCGCCCGGCATGTCGGCGGAATCAACATCTTCGGCAAGGGCTTCGGAAACTACGATCAGGACATACTGCTCCGCCTGATTCCCTGACAGGCTGCTGTTTTTTCCGGGCGGTTTTGCGCCGGGCACATCAGGTTAAATGGTAGCCGCCGTCCGCCAGGATCACCGAGCCGTTGAGGAAGGGGCAGATGTCGCTTGCGGCGAAAAGTACAATGGCCCCAACTTCCTCCGCATAGCCGAAACGGCCCATGGGGATCATTTCGGTCCAGACATCGCGGAATTTTTTGCCGTCTTTGCGGACCCCTTCGGGCAGTATGTCGCTTTGTATGTAGCCGGGTGAAACGGCGTTGACCCGTATGTTGTGCTCCGCCCATTCATAGGCGAGGCATTTGGTCATCATGCTGACCGCGGCCTTGCTTGCGTTGTACACCGTCTGGCGCTGGGGAGTCATGACCAGACGGTCGGAATTGGAAGAGATGTTGATGATGCAGCCTCCCTTTTGTTTGATCATCACCCTGCCGGCCGCCTGGGAAAGAAAGAAGAGCGAGTCCAGGTTGATATCCATGACCTTGCGCCAGTTTTCCCATGAAATGTCTTCGGCGTTTTCGACATGGGTAATGCCGGCGTTGTTCACAAGAATGTCGATCCGGCCGAAACGCGAGACCGCGTCGTTTATGAGCGCCTCCCTGTCCGCCGCCACTGTAATGTCCGCGCGGCGGAAGGCGCAGTTTACCCCGTGTTCCCTTGACACCTCTT
>JAISEB010000035.1 GCA_031264395.1 Treponema sp.
CCCGACGGTACGCGGGCGCTCCTCTGGGGCACGGGGGGGGTCTTTCTGTACGATTACGTGAACTGGCGCTTTACCGGCCGTATAAGCGAAAGGCCCGGCGTTTCCTGCCTCTGGCTTGCCAACGAGGAATTTATTTCGGGGGACTCGGGCCGCATAGAACGGGTAAACGTGCGGGGCGGGCGGAACCTTGTGTGCCTTTCGGCCGCGGACGAATTCGGCTTTGAGGAAAAGGGGAACAGGATCTTCGCGAAAAACGGCGGGGCCTGGTACGGGACAGACGGCAGATCTTCCTGGACGGAAACGGCGGCCCCCGGCGTGCGCCGCCCTTCCCTTGTATCGGGCCGTTACCGCGTCTACCTTGAGCGGCAGTTTTACGGCCCCTATGAAAATCTTCCCATGATACGGAACACCGCCTCAACGGGCACCGCCCCGCTTCTTACGTCCTTTGAGTACGAAAAGGAGGAGGCCCTTCCCGAAGATTCCGCGGACGCCGTTCCCGGCCTCTTTACCCACGGGAAAAGGGGAGGGCTGCGGGAACTGGCGCTGTGCTTTGATCTTTACGACGACGCGTCGGGACTTCCGGGCGTGCTCGCCGCCCTTCGCCGTTACGGGATTCAGGCGACTTTTTTTCTTAACGGCGAGTTTATCCGCCGCCATCCCGGCGCCGCCCGGGAAATAGCCGAAGCCGGCCATGAGGCGGCGTCCATGTTTTTCGCGCCCGCCGATCTTTCCGACGCCCGTTACCGCGTGGCGGGGGAGTTCATCGCCCGGGGGCTTGCCAGAAACGAGGACGAATACTACCGCGCGACGGGGCGGGAAATCAGCCTTTTCTGGCATCCCCCGTATTACGCCGTCTCCGCGGAAATAGCCGCCGCCGCTTCGCTCGCGGGTTACAGGACGGTGGGGCGGGACGTAGATCCCCTCGACTGGGTACGCGGCGGTGAAGGGGCGCGCCTTTCACTTGCCCGGCATTCCGCCTCGGACATGATAGAACGCGTCATGCGGCTTAAACGGCCCGGCTCGATTATCCCCATACGCCTTGGGGCCCTCCCCGGCGGGCGGAACGATTACCTCTTCCTCCGAATCGAGGTGCTTCTTGACGCCCTGATCCGTTCCGGCTACGACGTTGTAACCGTATCGGCGCTTCTGGAACACTCCCGCTAACCGAATGAGTAACAAAAAACTCCGTCGAACCAAAGGTTCGTAAACTCCGTGAAACTCTGTGTCCTCCGTGGTGAATTTTCTTTTTTCTAATCATCCATAATTAGTTCATCCCGGTTTTTTTCGGCCTGAAAAGCATCTTCATCCCGTCCCCCATCCGTTTGAAAAATCCTCCCTGCGCGTACGCTTCCCGGGTAACAAGGGGGACGCGGCGGAGTTCCCCGTATTCGTCGGAGATGACGAGGGTCCCCGCCCGGTATCCTTCGGGAAGCGGCGCGACGAGGGGATCGGTAATTTCCGCCGCGTAAACGGGGGAAATTCCCCTTCCGGCCGGAACGGTAAAGGGAAGGGGGGCCGCCGGAACAAGATACGCCCAGTCCGATGCGCCCTTCCACAGGCGCGCCGGTTCGAGTTTTACAAGGGGCCGCATTGTCCTGAAATGTTCGAAGGCCCATGAGAGGAGCCTCCGCCCGTCGCTGTCCCGCGCCGCCTCCCCGCCGGGGCCCGAAGGCGCGCCCAGCAGCACCGCGATGAACCGTGTTTCTTCCCTTTGAGCGGTAAGGGCGATGTTGTAGCCCGACTCGTCTATGTAGCCTGTTTTAAGGCCGTCCGTACCGGGAAAATTCCGCAGCAGCGTGTTGCGGTTCCGCTGTACTCTCGTGCCGTTCCGCGTCCCCGTTCCCGCGTTTGACGCGGCGGGGTAGGCGAATTCCGGGGCGGAGTGAAAGGCGGAAAGGCTTTCGGGATGCTGCCGCACGTACTCGCGGCAAAAGGCGGCAAATTCCCCGGCCGTGGTGATGTTGTTTTCCGAGATCCCCGACGGCTCGGTAAAGCGGGTTTTTACAAGACCCATGCGGCGGGCTTCAGCGTTCATGATCCCGGCAAAGTCCCGCACCGCCGGGGCAAAGCGCAGGGCGGCCGCCACGGCGGCGTCGTTTCCCGACGACACGGCAAGGCCGAGCAGGAGTTCCCTGAGATTTACCCGCTGGCCGGGGCCCAGGAACATGAGGCTTGATCCCGGGGGCTGGTTTTCCGCCCAGCTTTCGGGGGGAAGGGGGACCGTTTCGTCAAGAGACGCCCGGCCCGCGGCGATCTCGCGGAAGATGATGTGCATGGTCATGAGTTTGGTCAGCGACGCCGGGGGAATCTCGAGGTCCGGGTTTTTTTCGTAGAGCACTGTCCCCGTTTCCGCGTCGATGAGCGCCGCGGCCCGCGACACGATCTCCGGGGCGTCCTCAAAATTCTGGGCGGAAAGGGAACAGGCGCAGAGGAGCAGCGCAAACAGCGCGCGGATTTTTTTTCTCTTCATTCCTTCAATAAACATTCCTTAAACAAACGTCCGTTTCCTAAAATTCGGCCTGCCCCGCCGCCCTTGGGTAAGGGATCACGTCCCGTATGTTGATCATGCCTGTTACATACTGGATAAGCCGCTCAAAACCCAGGCCGAAGCCCGAATGGGGAACGGAACCGTAACGGCGGAGATCAAGGTACCAGAAGTAGTTGTCCGTCTTCATGCCCAATTCCTCCATGCGCCGGGAAAGCTTTAGGGGATCGTCTTCGCGCTGGGAGCCGCCGATGATCTCTCCCAGCCTGGGCACAAGAACGTCCATTGCGCGGACCGTTTTTTCATCATCGTTCATCTTCATGTAAAAGGCCTTGATTTCCTTTGGATAGGAAGTGACGATCACGGGCCCGCCGGCAACTTTTTCGGTGAGGAATTTTTCATGCTCGCTCTGGAGATCGCATCCCCAGCGGGGCCTGTATTCAAAGGAATCCGCCGCCTTTTCCAGTTCGCGCACCGCCTCTGTATAGGTCATGCGGACGAAACGCGACGCGGCCGCTTCTTCCAGCGTTCCGGCTATTCCCTTCCCGGCGTGTTCCCCGGAAAAATGTTTGCTGAAAAAGGCGATGTCTTCGGCGCAGTCCTCAAGGGCGGCGGTAAAGAGGCATTTAAGGAAGTCTTCCGCCAGATCCATGTCGTCTTCAAGGGAGGCAAAGGCCATTTCAGGTTCTATCATCCAGAATTCCGCGAGGTGGCGGACGGTGTTTGAATTTTCCGCCCTGAAGGCCGGGCCAAAGGTGTATACCCGCGAAAGGGCGCATGCGTAGGTTTCCGCCTCAAGCTGGCCCGAGACGGTTAAATAAGCGGCCCTGCCGAAAAAATCCCCGCCGTAGCCTGATTCCGGTTTTACGGACGGATCGAGGGTGGTGACGCGGAACATGGCCCCCGCGCCTTCGGCGTCGTTTGACGTGATAACGGGGGTATGCAGATACAGAAAACCCCGCTCCCGGAAAAACCGGTGTACCGCGAAGGCAAGATTGCTGCGCACCCGCGCCACCGCGCCGAAGGTATTGGTCCTGGCCCTGAGGTGGGCTATTTCCCTGAGGAATTCCAGCGAATGGTGTTTCTTTTGCAGCGGGTAACTTTCGGCGGGCGCGGGACCAAGAACGGCGATTTCCGACGCGGCAACTTCCACATCCTGCCCCGCCGCAGGGGAGGGGACAAGACGCCCCCGTATTTCCACCGACGCGCCTGTTCCCAGCGCGGCAAGCGTTCCCGCCGTGTTCCCCGCTTTCGCGCCCGCGCCCGCGTTTTCCCCGCCGTCCCTGTCAAAAACGCACTGTATGCCGGTAAGAGAGGAGCCGTCGTTTACCTCGATAAAAACGAGGTTTTTCATTTCCCTCTTGGTTCTGACCCAGCCGCGCACGATCACGTCCTGGTTCTTCGGGGAAAGGGAACGTATGTCCCTGACAAGGGGAAAAAGCATGGTACAAGCATAGTTGTTTTTGGGGAACGGTGTATAGACGGG
>JAISEB010000086.1 GCA_031264395.1 Treponema sp.
CCGGCGGCGGGCTCTCCGACGGCCGCGCCGGCGTCAAGGTCCTCAAGGCCTGAAAACTCTCCGCCCAGATCCATTGAGGGCTCTTCGATGGCGGGCTCTTCGGCGGCCGCGCTTACGTCAAGGTCCTCAAGACCTGAAAACTCTCCGCCCAAATCCATTGAGGGCTCTTCGGTGGCGGGCTCTTCTGTTGCCGCACCGGTGTCAAGGTCCTCAAGGCCTGAAAACTCTCCGCCTAAATCCATTGAAGGCTCATCGGCGGCCGGCTCTTCAATAGCCATGCCAGTGTCAAGGTTCTCAAGTCCTGAAAACTCTCCGCCTAAATCCATTGAGGGTTCATCGGCGGGCTCTCCGGTAGCCGCGCCGGTGTCAAGGTCTTCGCCAAGGCCGCTTAACAGATCTCCGGGAATCGAGAAATCGTCACCTGCGGGCGCTTCTTCGGCGGCGGGCTCTTCGGCAGCCGCGCCGGTGTCAAGGTCCTCAAGGCCGGAAAACTCTCCGCCCAAATCCATTGAGGGCTCATCGGCGGCGGGTTCTTCGGCGGCCGCGCTTACGTCAAGGTCTTCGCCGAGGCCGCTTAACAGATCGCCGGGAATCGAAAAATCGTCATCGGTTGCCATCTCTTCGGCGGGCGCTTCTTCGGCGGTCGGCCCTTCGGCAGCTGTGCCCGCGTCAAGGTCCTCAAGGCCGGAGAACTCTCCGCCCAGGTCCGTTAAAGGCTCATCGGCGGCGGATTCCGGCAGCGAAAGATCGTCGGGGATGTTGTCAAGGAAGGCGCCGAAGTCCATGTCGCCGGCAAGTCCGTCTCCTTCGGGCTCCGGCGTTCCGGCGGCGGGCGGCGCGGCGGGAACGGATTGGCCCCCGGCCGGGGACGCGGCGAAATCCGGGGGGGCTTCCCCGCCAAGATCCATGTCGGCAAAATCATCAAGGTTAAAGTCAAGATCCGGGCTTGCGGCGGCGGGACCCGCCTCCGCCTCGATCCCGGAAGGAGTGGGGAACCCTTCGTTTCCCGTCTGTCCCGGCAGGGGCAGATCGTCAAACGGGATATTCTGTTCCCGGAGGGAAGCTGTTTCCCCCCCGATATGGTTAAATGAGGTCTTGAATTCCTGAAGCGCTTGCAGTGAGGGCATATTAAGATATTTAAGTATCGGCCGATAATTGTAAAGAATATATGAAAACTATTGCCGTGGTCCTGTGTATGCTTGCCGCCGCAATGGCCCCGGCGGCGGATATTGAGTCGTATGAATTTATAGACCGCCTCTTGAGCCTTTCCGGTCCTGGAGCCCCCGAGGTATACGAGGACGCGGTTCTTTTTACCGCGCCGTCTTCCCTCCGCAGGGTGGGGGTTTCCTTTGCCAACGAAGGCTTCGGCAGGGTTCACTGGTTCAGGCAGCTTCTTGTGCCCCAGGACCCGCTGGACGCGCCCGTTCCCCCCGGTAAAAAAAGGCCCGATCCCTACAAGGATTCAGGCATACTTTTTTTTGTGTACCAGCTTCCCGGCGATATTGACGCGCTGGAATACCGTCTTGTAATTGACGGGCTGTGGACCACGGACCCTTCCAACCCCCTTACCAGAAGGGACAGCCGTTCCGGGGTAACCTATTCGTCCCTTCCCCTGCCGGACATAAAACGCGATCCTTCGCCCCTCACGGGAAAACCGGGAGGGCTGAACTTCACTTTCAGGGGGCCGCCGGGAGAAACCGTTACCGTCGCGGGGAATTTCAACGGCTGGGACCCTTTCATGTATGAATTGACTGAAAATCCCGCCGGGGTTTATTCCCTTGCGTTATCCCTTCCGCCGGGGACCTACCAGTATGTGTTTTTTCACCGGGGAGAACGGCGCCTTGATCCCTATAACTTTAGCCGGGTTTATACGAGGGAAGGAAAGCCTGTTTCCCAAATAATTATTGAATAAGGATAACGCGATGAAACTGGTGCAGATAGGGGCGGGCAGCATAGGCCGTTCCTTTGTCGGGGCGCTGTTTTCCGGAGCCGGCTGGGATGTGGTTTTTGTCGATGTGGACGAACGGCTTGTATCCCTGCTTAACGGCGAAGGTTATTATACGGTGGTAATACGGCGCGAGGGCAAGGCCGATGAGTACCGCCGCGTAGGCCCGGTGCGCGCGGTAAACGGGGCCGACGCGGAAGCTGCCGCCGGGGAAATAGCCGGGGCGGACATAACCGCGACCAGCGTCGGCAAGGCGGCGCTTCCCAGGGCGATCCCCCTCATAGCGGCGGGCCTTGAAAAACGGCGGCGGAACGATCCGCGAAGGCCCCTTGACATCATCATCGCGGAAAACGCCCGCGGCGCTCCCGGACTTTTCAGGACCATCCTCGCCGAAAAACTCGGCCCTTCCTATCCCCTTGACGATCTTGCGGGCCTTGTCGAAACCAGCATAGGAAAGATGGTCCCCCTCATGAGGGCCGAAGATCTTGTTCATGATCCCCTTCTTCTGTACGCGGAGGAATATGAAACCCTCATTGCCGACAGGACCGCCTTCCGGGGCCCGCCGCCTGAAATTCCCGGCCTCTTTCTTACCAGCGGCATAAACGCCTTTGTAGACCGCAAACTTTTTATTCACAATCTGGGGCACGCCGCCGCGGCGTATTTTGGCTACCGCACGGCGCCCGCCCGTTCCCTGCTTGCCGATGTTCTTCCCCTTGTCGAACCTGCCGTAAGGAGCGTCATGGAAGAATCGGCGCTGGTCCTTGAAACCGAGTACCCCGAGGTTTTTACCGGGGAAGATCTTGCCCTTCACATCGACGATCTGCTTTTCCGTTTCAAAAACAGGGCGCTTGGAGATACGGTACACCGGGTCGGCCGGGATTTGCCCCGCAAATTAAGCCGGGACGACCGCGTCACGGGAGCCATGCTGCTCTCCGCGAAACACGGCCTTTCCCCGGATCATACGGCCGAAGTGTACCGGGCGGCGCTGTCCTTTGCCGCCCGTGACGAGGCGGGGCAGCTCTTTCCCGCCGACGAGGATTTCCGCCAAAACACGCTGCCCCGGGGGACGGAGGCCGTGCTCAGGGAAATATCGGCGCTTGATCCCGCCGTCCGGACGGACAGGGCGGTTATGGAAGCGGTTCTTGCCGGAGGCGAACCCTGAACCCTGGAAAAAGCCGCGTTCCCGCACAACCGGTATGTATAGTATGCAAGAATGTAACCACGGACCACACGGACAGAACGGACTTGTAGTTTCAAATGTATATTTTGTCCGTGTTGGTCTGTGTCTGTCCGTGGTTGTTTTGAATTCGGAATTACTGGAGTTTTAACAGGGCATCGGCTTTTACCTTTTTAGTGTCAAAATTCCCCTTAAAACAGCAGGCTTTGAAGAAGAAATTTACCGCGAGGAAGACCGCTGCGCGGTCAATTAAAAGAGAAAAAGTAAAAGAAGTAGAAGAAAAGAAGGTCAAAAAAGGACTTGAAAGCAAAAAACTTTTTCGACTTCTTCGACCTGGCGGTTAAAAATTCTTCCAAATCTTGGTAATTTCCCGGTATATGAAAGTAAACGCTGATGCCTTGGGCCTCTTGTGCTTTATTTTCTTTAATTGCATAGTTTGTGTATGATAAAGTCCTTAATCAGATCAATTGCCGTTCGCGTCAGAAACGCCGAAAAATGGCAGATTGCCGCGGGTGTTGCCTGGGGGGTTCTTCTTGCCCTTGTTCCCCTGGGGAATTTTTTCTGGATAGTCCTGCTGCTCGTTTCGCTTTTTTTAAGGCATAAACGTATTTTGTCGCTCCTCGTGATGGCGGCGGCGCGGCTTTTTCTGCCCCTGTTCGTCATGCCCATAGACGCCTTGGGATGGGCGGCGCTCCATATGGACGCCCTGCAGCCCTTCTTTACCTCTCTTTACAACATGCCTTTTGTCCCCTTTACCAGGTTCAACAATACCCTTGTCGCCGGGGGGCTCGCGGGCGGGATTATCCTCTGGCTGCCGGTTTTTTTCGCGGTTTTTGGGCTCCTCTCGCTGTACCGGAGCATCATCGCCCCGAAACTCAAGGGGGAAAAGCGGGCCGCTTCCGGAAAGGGCGCGTCCGCCCGTGAGAATGACGAAGGAGGGCAGGGGTGAAAAAGGTCATTTCCCGGCGTGTCTTTGAAAAACAGTATGCGGAAAAGATTCCCAATCCCGAAGACAGGAATTTTTTCATTTCCTGTTTCGAGGCGAAAGATCCGAAGATGGTTCTCCGGCAGGGGCTTTCCCCGGATGACAAGAGGCGTCTTAAAACCCTTTACCGTGTTATCGCCGTTAACCGGAGATTCGCGGTAAAAGCCGTGCCGCTTGCCGCGCTTGGCGTCATCGCCGCCGCTTTGGCGGTTTTTTTCATCTTTTTTATGAACCCGCTTCTGGAGCGGGCGCTGGAACGCGGGCTCGAGGCCCTTTTTGAAGCCAGGGCGGACGTGGATAATTTTCGTCTTGACGTTTTCCGTTTCAGCGCCGGGATGGACGCCGTTACCGTGGCGAACCGGAACAATCCGATGAAGAACCTCTTTCAGCTTGGCCGTATGGAATTCCGCTTTAATCTTGCGGCGGCCCTGAGGGGGAAGATCTACATTGAGGAGATCAGGGCCGACGCCATACGCTTTGGAACGGCCCGTACCGTTTCCGGCGCGCTGCCGGGCAGGTCCGCCGTAACGCGGGGCGAGAGGGAAAAGGCCGGCGCGCCGCCCCTTGTGGATTTGCGGAATTTCGACGCGATGGGGCTCCTTGACAGGGAATTCGCCAAACTCAGTACGCCGAAGCTCTACGATGCCGCCGTAGCGGCGTATAACGAGACCCTTGAAAAATGGAAGGGGCAGGTTGAAAACGCGAAGAACAGAAAGGACGAACTTGCCGAACGGGCCCGCCCGCTTATGAGCCTTAACGCCGGCAGCGTTAACAGCGTTGAAGCGGTTCTGGAAACCGTTCAGAATGTCTCGAGCCTTCTTGACAGCGTAGAGGCGGCGGCTAACGACGCGGCGGGCATGGTAAACGGGCTTGACGCCGACATCAAGACCGCCCTTGCCCTTGAACGGGAGGCGCGCGGCGCTATTGCAAACGACTTTAACCACCTTAAGTCCTACCTCGATTTCGGAAACGGCGAAGCCTTTGCCGCTCTTGAGCCTTCGATACGGGAGATCCTTTCGGACACGGCGGAACAGTACCTTGATTACGGCCTTCTGGCTCTCCAAGCCCTTGAAAAACTCAAGGCTTCACAGGACTCAAAACCAAAGCGCGAAAAGCCCCCCAAAACGCCGGCCTTCAAGGGCCGGGACGTGGCCTTTCCGTCAAGGGAGTATCCCAAATTTTACCTCGGCATTCTTGCCTCCGATTTTACGGCGGGGGGCTGGCGCACCGGCTTTGACCTGCGGGGAATAAGTTCCAATCCGGACCTGTCGGGCGTTCCCGTTACGCTTGCGCTGTCCGTCGCCGAGGCGGATTCTTCCGCCGCCCGCGAAGTTGACTTTAAGGGTTCCGCGGATTTCAGAACCGCCGCGGCCGAACGTTTTACCGCCGATGTTTCGGGGAAAGGTTTCCCGGTGAGCCTTGAAAAAGAATTTGTCCAGATGGGAATAGGCGGCTTCAGGGGCGACGTGAATTTCAGTCTGGGCTTTTCAGGACGCCCGGACGGTGAAGTTGCCGGAAACGGCAGCGTCGGAATCAACGGGGCCAGCATTATCGATCCTTCCGGTACGCTGGCCGAAGCGATAGACGCCGCGGTAAGGGAAACAGACAATCTGCTTCTTTCCATACGGTATGTGCACAACCCTTCCGCTAAAGACGAATTCGGCATAGATACCAACATAGGCGATCTTGTCAAAAGGGCGCTGGATCGCATCGTCCGCGCCTACGCGGCCAGGGCCATGGACGAACTGGAACGGGTTCTCCGCGAAAAGATAGACCAGTATATAGACGGAAAGTTTGTTTCCAGGGAGGAACTGGATCTTCTCTTCAGGGCCGCGCGGGGGGACCTGGGCGCTCTGGACGGGCTTAAAAACACCTTGGGCGCCAAAAAGAACGAACTTGAAAACTGGGCGAAGAACGCCGCGAATCAGGCGATTGAAGGGGTCAAGGACGACGTGAAGAAAGAGGCCACGGAGGCCATTCAGGATCTGCTGCAGGGAAAAACGCCGACCTTTCAGCCTCCCTCCATTCCGTCCCTTCCGAAATTGCCGTTCTGATCCGGTCCGGCGCGTGGCGCAGGGTCATCGGCGTTTATTTTCATATGCCGGAAAATTGCCGGGATTTGGAAGAATTTTTAACCGCAAGGTCGAAGAAGTCGAAAAAGGGGAGAAAATAGGGAAGAAAAAGAAAAACCACAACGAACCTCCGGTTCGCCTTCGCGGACAGGACGGACTTTTGGTTTCAAATGTATGAAATTGTTCCAAAAAACTGAAGTTTTGGAACAGCTTCGTATGTTTTGTCCGTGTTGGTCTGTGTCGTCCGTGGTTGTTTTGAATTCGGAATTACTGTCTGCGGTTCTTTCTCTGTACATAAATCCGCGGCATGTGGTATACTATTGTTATGAAAAAAGCGGTGCGCCCTGCCGTACATGTGAAAAAAATCCCTGAATTTGTGCCCCGAACCGTTGCGGTTGGCACGGTTTTTGCTCTCTCTCTCTCTCTCTCTCTCTCTCTCTCTCTCTCTCTCTAATACTCACCGCCATCTTCCGGACAGGCAGTTTACCGCAGGTAAACTGCAACGCAAAAGCCATAGGCTTTTGCGCACTCACCGCCATCTTTCCACTCACCGCTATTTTCCTCAAAAAAAATTTGCCCCGAAGATCCTTTGGGGCGGCCTCAAGGAGCATATATGAAACGTATGTCAATGGTTTTTGCGGCGTTTGCCCTTGTGTTCGCCGCCTGTAAAGCTCCCGGTTCCGTATCCATACCTGTTACCGTTACCTTTAACGGCAATGGGCATACAGACGGCATGGTGATTCCCTCGGCGTTATTGGGTCCTGCTGGTCTGTCCATGCCCTTGGCCGTCCAGGGCAGCCTGGTAAAGACGGCGTATACGTTCCGGGGCTGGAATACCCAAGCAAACGGGTCCGGCTTATGTTATACAAACAAACGGCCGCTTTATCTACTAAACAGAACTCCTAAATTTCCGTTTTTTTATCAATTTTTCTCATTCGGCGGAAAAAACGTCCCGTCCCAGGCTCAAAGGAGGAAGGCATGAAAAAAAAGCGCGGCGTGTTTTTTGGAATGACTATTGTTATACTGGCGGCGGTATTCACGCTGGCCGGATGCTGGTTGTTGAATAAAGGTCAAGACGATGTAAATCTACTCCTTCCGCCCGCCAACCCTGTCGTTACCAGCGTAACCATAAGCCCCAATTCCACCGATATTGCCAAAGGCGGAAACAAAACTTTTACCGCGTCGGTAGCCGGAATCAACAGTCCCGCCCAAACCGTAACGTGGTCGGTAAGCGGAAACGCTGCGGCGGGAACAGCCATCTCTTCCGCGGGTGTTTTGACCGTAGACTTGAGTGAAGCCGGTGGAATACCCCTTACCATTACGGCAACGTCCATGGCCGACGCATCCAAATCGGCCGTGGCAACGGTAACGGTTGAATACGCCATAGGCGACGCCGGACCGGCCGGAGGGATAATCTTTTACGTGGACAGCGCGGACACGTACCCCCTCTGGAAATACCTTGAAGCCGCCCCGG
>JAISEB010000106.1 GCA_031264395.1 Treponema sp.
ATTTCCCCCGGCCCAATATCGGGCAGGAAAGCAGGTATTTTTTGAACCCTTCGGCATAGTGATTGTTGACGGACTGTAATTTGATATTTGCCCCATAGTCTTTCAAATACCGGACCAGCCTGAACAGATGGTCTTGGGGAGTCAATCCCCCGGCCTGTTTTACCGCGAATTCCAGGAGGGTTTGTTTTGCGCCCACAGGATCAATAAGCCCGTGCTCTCCGGTGAAAATTTGCAGTTCTTTCTTCTGCCTGATAATTTCCGCATAGCGCAGGGTCTCTTTATTTGCGGCCTGATCCGGGCCTAAAGACAGGTGCAGGGCTTCCCATGTCCGTTTTCCGTTCTGGTAGATGTCCAGATATAAATAGCTCTTTTTTTCGCGGATCTTTACACTCATAGAAAACCCCTTAAAGCGTTCTACAAATGTTCTACAAAAAAGGCCAAAACATTGTCAAGTATAGTAAACAATAATAAAACAGGAAATCTCTAATTCATTATAATATAAAGAATTATGAAACAAACAACAGGCGCCGGGCGGAATCGAACCGTCGCATAAAGGTTTTGCAGACCTCTCCCTTACCGCTTGGGTACGGCGCCGTTTGGCGGTCCCTTTCGGAAACGCCTTCTACAGCGTATCAAACTCCCTGTCTTTTGTCTACTGCCTGAACCGGAGCTTGCCGGCGGCCCGCTGTTTGCCGGCGCCGCCCTAATCGTCAAGGGCCTTTAGATGCGCGGGGAAGCCGTATATCCGTTTTGCCCCGGCGTAGGTGGAGGCGACTTTGATTTCCCCGGAGAGGATCTGCTTTCTTATCGCTTCCAGGCGGTCTTTAATGCCGGCAGTCAATTCGGGATTGGCGGCGGAATACCCCACGCCGTCCGCCTCGACATCGAAGGTGATCACTTCCCCCCTGAAGGCGCCGTTTTTTTCCGCGTTGAGGGCGTAGAGGAGGCTGGTTTCAATCCGTTTCAGCATGGAGGTAAGCACCGCCGAATCTTTTTCATTGTAAAGTCCTTCCTCGTACTGATCCAAATCGGTTCCTATGGCCCAGACATTTTTCCCCTCGGACCTGTATTCCTTGGCCTGGGCTATGGTTCCAAGCCCGTTTTTGCCGGAGGCGGAATAGACGGCGTATATGCCTTCGTCGAACCAGTCTTTTGCCTGGCTTTTCGCGAGGGCGGGGGCGCCCCAGTCGTTAAAATAGGTATCCACTATCCGGGCGCCGGGAATTATTGAAAGGATACCCTGAACGTAACCCACCTCGAATTTGGTAATGACGGCGCCGGGAACGCCGCCTATGAAACCGAAACCGGGATTCGGTATGCCGTCGGCCTTTGCCTTGAGCGCCGCCGCGGCGCCCACGAGGTAGGAACCCTCGTGCTCCGCGTATACCGACTGCAGTACGTTGAGAAGCCCGATGGTATCAACGTCGATTATCATGTAATGCTGATCGGGATTCTCCGCGGCAACGGTTTCAAGGGGGCCCGCAAAGGTAAAACCGGTCGCCACGATGAGGCTGCAGCCTTCCCCCGTCACCTGCCTGATAATGGACGCGTACATGTCTTCGGACGGAACGGCTATTACATCGTAGTTTTTGCCCCGTCTTGACGTATTGTCCCGGGTATCACCGTAGAATTCCAGAATGCCCCGCCAGGCGGCGGCGTTAAAGGATCCGTCGTCTATGCCGGTGGCGTCGGTCAAAAGCCTTACGGTAACATTTTCAACGGCGGGATCTGTTTTCCGGGCCCCGCAGCTTCCCAAAAGCAGCGCCGCCATGATGCAGAACACGGCCGGCGCGGCGGGATTTTCTTTCATCGGCTCCTCCCCCCGGAAAACGGGCCTTTAAGCGAAGCGGGGGCCGGGGCGCCGCAACTCGCCGGCCAAAGCCTCGTAGACAAGATTCCGCACGTTCGGATGGATCACCGTATAGGTATCGGCATACCCAAATACATGCTGGGCGTAGAAAATCGCCACATGATTTTCCACGTCGGCGGATAAATAGGCCCCGCCGGCCCCGTCCCATCCAAAAGTCCCCAAGGGGACCAGAGGCGCGGCGGCCCGGTCAACAAGCGTCATCACGCCAAGGCCGTAACCGTGACCGTATTTAGCCATTTTCCAAAAATCCGCGGCGCGGGCTCCTGTCATTCTGTCTTTGCGCATGTTGTCGATAGATTCCCTTGAGAGTATTTTCGTTCCGTTCGCGCCGACGCCGTCATTTGCCAAAGCGTCGGCCAAAAGAACGTAATCGGATACCCTGCTTGCAACGCCGCCGCCCGCGCTGTCGTAATTTTCCGTTATTATCGCGGGATTCGCGCTGCCCGCCCCGGATAATTCCCTTGACACAGGATCAAAGGCATACTGGGCCGCGAGCCTGTCTTTGTCTTCAGGCCGCAAATGATACTCGAAGTCTTTCATGCCCAGCGGCTGTGCGATAGCGGCCTTCATATAATCCGCGAACCGCTCTCCCGTTATTTCCTCAATAACCGCCGCAAGTACGTCGTGGCACATGCTGTACAGGAAACGACTCCGCGGCTGAAAATCCAGCGGCTCCTTGAACAGCTCGTTTATCAGTTCGCGGGTACCGGCCGATTGCCCCTTTTCCCTGACCAGCCTTTTGAAATCCGGCCAGACATCAGGATCATTGGGAGCGAATAACACCCCGTTGTAATTGAAACCCGCGCTCATGGTCATAAGATCTTCAATAACCGGCGTTACCTGTAACGGCACAAGAGAATCGCCCTCGCGGACCTTCATCCGGTCAATTCCGGGAAGGAATTTGCCCACAGGATCATCAAGGCGGAGTTTTCCCTGTTCGGCAAGCTGCATAACCGCCGCCATACAGGCGACTTTCGAGCAGGAGTACATCCAGTACAGGTCGTCATCCGAAACCGGCCGGCTTTTCGCGTAATCCCCGTATCCGGCGCTGTGGCGGTATACCTCCCTGTGCCTGTAATACACACTGCAATCGCAGCCCGGGATATGGTACAATTTTTCAATAGAATCCATATATTCGGTGAGTTTTGAAAAATCCATACAGCCTCCCTGCATCATGAAGATATGCTCATCATACATTGCGTGATCATTGTAATGAAAGGCGGACAGAAACACGTCCGGCCGGGGCTTCCGCCGCTTATTCCGCCCAGAGCCGGCTCCGCCCTACCGCCTTGTGCCAGCCTGAAAGGAGGACTTCCCGCTTTTCCTTTTCCATTTGGGGAAAGAAGGTGGCGTCGCATTTCCACATTTTCCGTATCTCGGAAGTGTCTTTCCAGAATCCGGTGGCAAGGCCGGCAAGATAAGCCGCGCCCAAAGCGGTGGTTTCCCGCACGACAGGACGCCTGATATTGCCGCCCATGATGTCGGCCTGAAACTGCATGAGGAATTTATCCCTCGTTGCCCCTCCGTCGACCTTGAGTTCGGAAAGGCTCACCCCTATATCCTTTTCCATGGCGCGTATGAGATCGAGGCTTTGATAGGCGATTGATTCCTGCGCCGCCCTTATGATGTGGTAACGCTTTGTCCCGCGGGTAATGCCCACAATGCAGCCCCTGGCGTACATGTCCCACCAGGGAGCGCCGAGGCCGGTAAAGGCCGGCACGAGGTACACGCCGCCCGTATCGGGAACCTTGCTTGCGTAATACTCCGAATCGGCGCTTTCGGTGATGAAACGCATCTCGTCCCGCAGCCACTGTATCACGGCCCCGCCCACGAAAACGCTTCCCTCAAGCACGTACTGAACGGGCCCCGCTCCCGCCGCTATGGTTGTAAGAAGGCCGTTTTTGCTTTCCGCCGCCTCGCTTCCGGTGTTCATAAGGAGAAAGCAGCCTGTCCCGTAGGTATTTTTCGCCTCGCCCTTTTCAAAACAGCACTGTCCGAAAAGCGCCGCCTGCTGATCCCCCGCGTCCCCGGCAATGGGGATCTCCGTTCCCTGTATGTTGACGTTTCCGTAGACTTCGCTTGAAGGCCGTACCTCAGGCAGCATGGCGCGGGGAATATCCAGGGCTTCAAGCAGCGTATCGTCCCAGTCGAGCCTGTGAATGTCGAAGATCATCGTACGGCTGGCGTTGGTATAATCAATGACATGGACGCCGCCCGTAAGCCGCCAGACAAGCCAAGTATCCACCGTGCCAAAGAGTATTTCACCTTTTTTTGCCCGTTCGCGGGAACCTTCAACATGATCCAGTATCCACTTTATTTTGGTTCCCGAAAAATACGCGTCGGGAACAAGACCCGTGACCTTCCGTATGTGATCCCCCAGGCCCTGTTTGACAAGGCCGTCCACAATATCCGAGGTGCGCCGGCACTGCCAGACGACGGCGTTGTAAATGGGCCGGCCCGAGGCCTTGTCCCAGAGCACCGTGGTCTCCCGCTGGTTGGTAATGCCGACCGCGGCAATATCGGCGGCCCGTATGTCGTGTTTGGCAAGCAGTTCCATCATCACCGCGTACTGGGAGGAATAGATCTCCATGGGATCGTGCTCCACCCAGCCTTCCCTGGGGTAAATCTGGGCAAATTCCTTCTGCTCCACACCCGCCATGTTCTGATCACGGTCAAAAAGTATGGCCCGTGAACTGGTCGTACCCTGATCCAGGGCAAGAATATACTTGGACATTGTACCTTCCTTATTG
>JAISEB010000199.1 GCA_031264395.1 Treponema sp.
TGCGCTTCCCTTGCCGGCCGCGCCGTTTCCCGGCGCGATACGCTCCTCGCGGTCCTCGGCGAATTTTCCCGGGTAAAACGCGCCGCCGCCGATCCTGGGGAAATCCGGGATCTGTGGAATTACCACGCCGAAGGAATAGGCCGCCATGCCGTTTTTGCGGGCAAGGGAAAATCCCAGGACATACTGGCGCGGGGGATCTTTTTGGGCATCGATTATTCATTCAGATGCATGATACGGACCGGCGAAGAAATAGCGGGATTCCTGCCCGCTCAGGGTTCGCTTGTTTTTTATTAGGGCGCGTGTTTCGCGCCCGTACACCGCGTCAACGGGAGATTGTATGACTGAAAAATACAGGACCGTAAAAAAGAAGGCCGTACTGCGCCTTTCGTTCACGGCCCTGTTCGCCGCCCTTATCGCATCGGGAGCCTTTATCGCCTTTCCGCCCTTCCCCTACTCGCCCGTGCCTGTTGTCCTGCAGAACTTCTTCGTCCTGCTTTCGGGGCTCGCGCTGGGGCCTGTTCAGGGCTCCGCGGCGGTTATCCTGTACCTCGCGGCCGGGACGCTGGGAGCGCCGGTATTCGCCGGAGGCTCGGGGGGCATTGTCCGCCTCGCGGGCCCCACGGGGGGCTTTCTCTTCGGCTACCTCCTTTCGGCCTTTACCGCGGGAATTACCGCCGGAACCCCCAGGGCCGGGAAAAAGACCCCTCCCTGGCGCGTTGCCGCCGCGGTTTTCCTGGGGCTCCTTGCCGCGTATATACCGGGCGTGGCAAGGCTCAAATTCGCCCTGGGCGGCCCCTGGACGGACGCGCTGCTTGCGGGCTTTGTTCCCTTTATTCCCGGCGACATTATCAAAGGGATCATGGCGGCGCTTGTCGCTCCCCGCCTCAGGCGCGCCGCCGCCCGGTACCTTGACGCCTGAAGCGGCCCCCGTTTTCCGGGTACGGGGCCTTTCGCAGGTGTTCAAGACAGGCGGGGGGAAGGCGGCTCTTGAGAACGTTAACCTGGACATAACGGAAGGTGAATGCCTCCTCCTCGCGGGCTCAAACGGTTCGGGAAAGACCCTGCTCATGCGCTGCCTCGCGGGGCTTCTTTCCCCAAGTTCCGGGGACATCTTCTACCGTGGCGTTCCCCTTTCCCTTGTAAAGGATCTTCACCGGAGGGTGGGGCTTGTCTTTCAGGACCCCGATTCGCAGATAGTCGGGGAAACCGTCGAGGAAGACATTGCCTTTGGGCCGGGTAACCTGGGCCTTTCAAAATCCGCCGTCCGCGAAAAGACAGAATCGGCCGTCGCGGCCTTCGGTCTTGAGGATAAACGGGACCTTTCTCCCCGCCTGCTTTCGGGAGGCGAAAAACGCCGCCTCGCCGCGGCGGGAATCGCCGCCATGGGCTGTGAAACGGTGATAATGGACGAACCTTTCGCCAACCTCGATTATCCCGGGGTGCTTTCCGTCCTTTCCGTCATACAGAGTATGAAGGATCAGGGAAAGACCGTCGTGATCCTTACGCATGAGCTTGAAAAGGTTCTTGCCCTTGCCGGAAGGCTCGTGATACTGCACCGGGGAACGGTACGGGACGACGGGGAACCGGAGGCGGTGCTCGACAGGCTGCGGGACGAATGGGGAGTGCGGGACCCCAGGCAGACCTATGTACGGGCAAAGGACTGTTCATGGCTTTGACGGCGCGGGGCGCGCGGCGCGCGGCTCCTCCCTTCAGGGAACTTCCCTTTTCCTATACTAAAGGCAATTCCCCTCTTCACAGGTGCCCCGCCGTGTGGAAACTCCTTGCCCTCCTTGTCATTTCCACGCTGGCTTTTTCATCGGTTCGGGGGCTTCTGATCTCCGCCTTCCTCCTTGTTCCCGCCGCGTGCTCCGCCCGCGTTTCCCCCAAAAGACTGTTCAGGGGCTTTCGCCCCCTCTTTTTTCTGGCGTTCTTTCTGGTTCTGTACAAATCGGTGAGCCCTGCGGGGTTCAGTTTGCCGGGCTTCCTTGAAGGGCTCAGGCAGGGACTCTTTATCCCGGTCTCGTTTGCCGCCGCGTCCCTTGTATTTTCGGTTACCAGCATGAGCGCCGTCCGCGCGTCGCTGGGAAGGGGCCGGGCGGGACTGGGCGCGGGCCTCATGCTCGGTTTCATCCCCCGTTTTTTCGCCGTCTGGGAAGAAGCCGGATGCGCGTGGAAAGCCAGGGGCGGCAAAAACGGGCCGGCCCGCATCCTCTTTCTTGTCCCCCTTGCCGTTGAAAAAATGATGGAAAAAGCCTCGGAAACGGCGGAGGCGCTTGAAGCGCGGGGATTCTCCCTGTAAAATTGCGGAAGTGTATAAAAGTTCCAGAGAGATCTTCCGCAAAAAAATATACGCCGCCTGCATTTGCGTGTTCGCGGCCTTTTCCCTCCATGCCCGCGACATACGTGTTACCGTAGAAGACGCGGAGCTGGGCCTTCCCCTGGAAGGCGCGGTGATACGTTTATGGGACGGTTCCGAGTACACCTGCGACGAGGAGGGAACGGCGTCTTTTTCCGTTCCCGACGGCAGATCCGTCGTAATCGGGGCCGCCTACCCCGGCTATGAAAACGGGAGGCTTGCCGTTGTCCCCGAAAAGGACGCCTACACATTGGGGCTCAGCCTGAGCGGGATCATGGAAAGCCGGGAGCTTGTCATAGAGGCGCGCGGTCCCGGCTCCAACGGAACGGAAACGGGCCGGGGCATAACGGTTTCCGAACGGGAAATCGCCATGACGGGGGAAATCGGGCTTGTGGAAGACGTGATGACTTCCATCAAGCTCCTGCCCGGCGTGGGGTACGCGGGCATTTTTAACGCCATGCCCAGCATACGCGGGGGAGATCCCGGCGACATGACGGCCTCCCTTGACGGTTTTTACATAGAAAACCCCTACTACTGGGGAGGGGGCTTTTCCATCTTCGATCCCCGCACGGTGGAAAGCGCCAAGCTTTCCCACGGGGTCTTTTCCGCCCGCTACGGGCACACCATTTCGGGGCTTCTGGAAGTGACCTCAAAAAAGCCCTCTTCCGCCGAAACCGAATTTGAACTCGGCCTTTCCACCAGCGCCGCGAACGCCAGCCTTTCCCTTCCCATCGCGGGAAGGGGGGGGATCATGTTCACGGGGCGGGTCACCTACTACGATCCCTTTGTCTGGGCGGCGAAAAAATTATCCGGCTCTGTTCCGGCGATTGACGCCGTTAACTACGTCAAAACGGCGCCGTATATACGAAGCGGCTCCGTTACGGGGAACTACCGCCTTTCGGGGGACCTTGAGCTTTCGTTCTCCGGCTTCTGGGGCAGCGACGGCGTCGGGGTGGCCCGTGAAGACAGCCCGGACATATTCAGAAGAAGAGACATCCGCTTTACCTGGGGCAACCATCAGGGCTTTGCCACGGGGGCCCTTTCCTGGAACCCCCGCGGCGACATGCTCGTCAAGGCGTCCGCCGGCGCGGGATACCGCCAGTCGAAGTTTGATACGGTTATACAGTACGACGTTTCCATGCCGGACGCCGTTCCCTCCGGTTTCCGCCTTTTTGACGAGGACAGGGCGCTGCAGGTAACAAAGGCCGCCAATGTTCAGGGGCGCGTCGACTACGACTGGGACCTTGGAAAGGGCTTCCTCTTTGCCTCGGGAATACAGGAGCTTTATTCCCGCTGGGCCGTCTCGGGCGATTACCACACGCGGCTTGAAATGACGGAGGGAAGATACCGGGAAGAATATTTCCTCCTGCATCAGTCATACCCCGTCCTTCCGGTTTCCTCCGGTTCGATGATCAACTACCCCCTGTCCTACTCGCTTGCTACCGCCAACAACGCCTTTGCCGGTTCCGCCTATACCCTGCTTGAATACGGGACTCCCGGTTTCCGCTTCGGCCCCGATCCCCGCTTCCGCGCGGAACTGGGCCTCCGAATGGATCATCTGTACATTAAAGGGGCGGATTTTTCGATAAACACCGTTCCAACCGCAAACCCCCGGCTTAACCTTGATCTGGGCGTGCTTGAGAACAAGGGCCCCGTTAAAGCCCTGAGCGTGAACGCGGGAACGGGGCTTTTTTCATCGGTGATTGACGCCATATCGTTTCTTGAAAAAAGGTACGGCATTGACGATTACGAACTCAAGCCCGCCCGTTCCTGGACTTCCGTGGCGGGGACAAAGGTTGAATTTCCGTGGGACCTGAGCCTTAATCTGGAGGGCTACTACAAGTACGTGTTCAACAGGGCCTATATTCCCATACACACAAGGCCGGGCATGGGAGCCGAAGACATACAGGCGTTCTTTGACGGCGTGGGAAGAGTCTGGGGCATCGATCTTATGCTTCAAAAACTCCAGTCCCGTTATCTTGACGGGTGGATCTCGTATTCCTTCAGCTACGCCCGCTACCGCGATCCCCAGGGAATAGACACGGGGCTTTCCGCCGGAAACGGCGGCATCGCCGCGGGCGGGGCGGGAACCCGGGGCGGCGGCTGGTACTTTCCGTCATACCACCGTTTTCACTACCTTAATCTGGTGCTTAACCTGCGGCCCCTGCGCCGGCTTAACCTTTCAATGCGCCTTGGCGTCGCCAGCGGCGTGCTGCTTCCCGTTATCGAAAAGAACATAGAACCCCGGAGGGTCCTTCTTCTTGACAGCGGGGGGATCATCACAAAGTACTACCGGACGACGCGCCTTGACGACGGCAGCCGCATGGGCGTTTCCGTTCCTCTGGATCTTAAATTGTCCGTTTACGGCTTCAACGTAAAGGGAAAGGTACAGTCCGAAGCGTACATAGCCGTGGAAAACGCCCTTGTCCTCTTCTACAGCGCCAAAGGGAACCCAACCTTTAACCCCTACACGGGGGAAGTTACCGAGGGGCTCGCCTCTTCCTATGAACTTCCCATCCCTATGATCTCCGTGGGGTTCAGGTGGAGCTATTGATGAAGGGCACACGCGGGGCGCGGGAAAATCCGGCCGTTTTTTTCACGGGGCCGGGGGGTCTTTCCGCGCCCGCCCGTATCATCCTCCTCGCGCTCCTGCCCACGCTCGCGGGCTTCTTTCTGGGCTGCGCCGCGCTGGCGGAGGCGGGAGGCAGGGCGGCGGACGGGCTGGCCTTCGCGGAAAAAACCACGGCGCTCTACGAAAGCGGGGACGGAACACGCCTCCGCGAGACGGCAGATAAAAACGGGGAAAGGTTCTTTCTTGTTACCATGAAAAAATACCCGGCGGCGGCCTTCCGGGCCATACGGGACGGCGAAGGGGAAAACTGCCGCTTCACCGCCCTTGAGTACCTTGGGGGAAGCTATTCGGGCTGGAACGAATTTACCCTTGAACTTGCGGGTCAGGGCCGTTTTGTAAAGGACGGCTCAGGCGGCGTGCTGTCCCTGGAGGGGCCCCTTGAGGCGGTGCGGATCACGGAGGGGAAGATACGGCGGAACGGGGAACACGTCACCGGGGACAGCGCGCTTGCCGGTCTTGCCAACAGGCGGGAACGTGTCGCGGCCCTTGCCGCATGGATGCGGAAAGAGGCCGCCGAGCGGCGTATCCCCCTTTCCTTTCCCGGCGGGGAAGCCTTCCAGCGGTACTGGAAGCCCCTTCTCCTCCCGGAACTCACCGCCAGACGGAAACGCCCCGCCGCGTGGAACGCCAGCGGGGCCGTCTGGACATGGGCGGAGGACGTGCGCTGGAACACGTCGTACACCGCCCTTCTTTTCCCCGAAGAACTCAGGATACTCCGCGACTCGGGGGCCCTTCTGCGGGACTGGGAAGAGGCACTTGAATGGATACGCGTTGAATACGAGTGGGACATCATCACCGGGCGTCTTTCGGCCGGAATAGCCATGAAAAGGATACGGTAAAATGAACGAAGAAACGGTTTCTTTTTCCCTGCTGGAGCTCTTCAGGCTGGGGGGGATCTTCATGTGGCCCCTGCTGTTCTTTTCCGTCGCGGTCATTACCATAGTTCTGGAACGTTCCGTGTACTTCATGTACCACAGCCTCCGCCTTGAGGATCTCGCGGAAAAAACGGCGGACTGTCTGCGGAAAGGGGAAGCCCCGCTTGCCGTCTCTTATCTCGGCTCCCTCGTAAAGCGCCGTATCGGGGCCCGCATCCTCCTTGCGCTGGCGCGGCGCGTACCGCCCGAGGTAAAGATCCTCTCGGAATACCGCATCGAAAGGGCCGTTGAAACCGAGGCCTCGGACTGCGTCAATTCCATGGAAAGGGGCCTTAACTTCCTTACGGCGCTGGGCTCCCTTTCGCCCCTTACCGGCTTTCTGGGAACCGTTTCCGGCATGATAGGGGCCTTCCGCTCCATAGCAGAGGCGACGGAGGTAAACGCCCAGATCGTGGCAAACGGCATCTATGAGGCGCTCATTACCACGGTCTTCGGCCTTATCATCGCCATCATCGCCATGGCGGCCCATTCGGTCTTCGTCCACATCGTGGACAACTTTACTTCGCGCGCCGAAAAGATCTCCTCGGATCTCATCGCCCTTGTCATGGACACGTCGGCGGGCGGGCATGAGGGCAAGAGCGCGGACGGGCCGGCCGGAGAAGACAGGCCGTGAATGTGCGGAGGACAAAAAGGCGGGCCTTGAGCGAATCAAGCGCCGCAAGCGACATGGCCTTCCTCCTTATCATCTACTTTATCGTGATAGCGGGCTTCAACGTGAACAGGGGTTTCCTCATGAACCTTCCGGCGAAAGATTCCGTGCGGCTCATACGGCACGACGATCTGCTCCGCTTTGAGCTTGACGGCGAAGGGAACATCCTTTATGGCGGACAGAAGCGGGACGCGGCCTTTGCCGGGGGGGAAATACGAAGGGCGGCCGGGGCCAATCCGAATCTTGCCGTGCTCCTTTCCGTGGACCCCCGTTCCCCCTGGCAGGGCGTAGTCTCCTTTGTGGAACTGGCCCAGGATCTCAAGGTAGATTCGTTTTCCTTTGTAATGAAGAAGGAAAGCCCGTGAGACTGCGAAAGCGGAAAAGGAAAGAGTTTTTCATCCCCCTTAACTCGATGTCGGATGTGGCGTTCCTCCTTTTGATCTTCATCATGCTGGTCGCGCTGATAAACTACAGGAAGGAAGTGAAGATAGAATACCCCGAGGCGCAAAGGGCGCTGCGGACCAGCGCCGAAAAAAACCTCGAAATATGGATAGACAGGGACGGCGGAACCTGGCTTGACGGCGTTCCGGCCGTTAAGAGGGACATAGAAGACAAGATCGCCGATCTGTACCGCACCGCTCCGGATACCCGCGTTCACATTATCGCCGACAGGAACACGCCCTACGAAAAGGTGGCGGCCGTTCTTGAAATACTGCAGATCCTCCAGTACCGCGTGGTGAGTTTTGTGGTAAAAGATGAAGAACCATAACCGCCTGGGGCTGCTGCTCTTCGCGGCCGTCGCCCTGCTCCACGGCGTCCTGATCTTCACCGTCGCCTTTACCGCGAAAAGCCCCCCTCCGCCTCCCCGTGAAGCGCGGGTCATGAAGCTCGCCGGCGTCGAGGAGGAGGAAGAACAAGAGGAAGAGAGGCCGCCGGAGGAACCGGAGGAATTTCCCCTGATCACCGACGAGACGGCCGAGACGATGATAGAAACCGAGGAGGTCCCCCAGGCGGCCCCCCGGACGGCTTCTCCCGCGCGGTCCGGGCCGGAACCGGCCGGGGAACAGTACCTTCCCATGCACCAGGTTTCTGTTCCGCCCGTATTTGACAGCGGGCTTATCACGGGCCTCCTGCCGTACCCGCCCATCGCCCTTCGTTCAAACGTGGAAGGACGGGTGATCCTTGAGCTTTTCATAGACAGGACGGGGCTTGTGCGGAACATTACCGTCATGCGGGAAACCCCGCCCGGTTACGGTTTCGGCGAAGCGGCGGTCCGGGCCTTTACGGGCTTGCGCTGCGTTCCCGCAGAAGCAAACGGCGGGCCCGTTTCCGTGCGTTACCGCTACCCCGTGACCTTCAGGATCAGCCGCTAGGAAGATCCCCCTCCGTAACGGCGGTGAGCACGGCAAGGAGTTTTTCCTCAAGGCCGCCTGACGCGCGGACGGGACCCGAATCAAAGACAACGCCGGAGGGAGGGCGGCCAAGGACGATGACCCGCCTTCCCATGTACACCGCCTCGCGCGGATCGTGGGTAACGGACAGGAGGATGCGTCCTGTCCGCCCGGCAATGTCTACGGCAAGATCCATGAGTTTCATGCGGAGCGGAATGTCCAGGGACTGAAAGGGCTCGTCCATGAGAATCACGGGCGCGGCCGAGGCAAAGGCGCGGGCCATGTTCACCCTCTGCCTTTCCCCCCCGGAAAGTTCATCCGGCAGCGCGTCCATTCTGCCGCCAAGGGAAAAGAGGCGGAGGAAGCGGCGGGCCTCCCCTTCCCCGTCTTCCCCGGCGGAAAGCGCGGCGTTGGCAAGGACCGTCTTCCAGGGGAGGAGCCGCGGCTCCTGAAAAACAAAGGACACGGGTTCCGAAGACACTGCTCCTTCGCCGGGGGCAAGGAGGCCCGCGATAAGCTTTAACAGCGTGGTTTTCCCGCAGCCTGAGGGCCCAAGGATGACCGTGGGATTATCCAGGGCGGAGGACCCGATCTCAAGGCCGAGATCCCTGAAAATCACCGTGCGGCCGAAACCGAACGAAAGGTTCCTCACGGCAATGACGCCCGCATTTTTCCGGGTTTCCCCCTTCGTTCTTTCCCCCGCCTGAGTTCCCAAGGAAAGCGCGCGTTTCCCCGGAGAACGCTTCACGGCCGTCAGTATTCTTCCGGCGCGTGTTTTCACTGTCCTGTTCCGCACGGCCCGCACGGCAAGGCTCAGCAGCCCCTGGGAAAAGGCCGCGGCGCATACGGTTCCCGCCGTCCAGGCAAAAAGTTCCGCCGTCTCAAGCCTGGCCTTCGCGTCCTGCATCCCCGTTCCAAGGGCGCGGACGGGCTGAACCAGCACCTCGGAAGCAACCACCACTTTCCAGCAGAGCGAAAGCGAACCCCGCAGCCCTCCCAAAATAAAGGGCGCTACGGACGGAAGGTAAAGGGCGCCCATTCTGGCGGCCCCCCGTATCCTGTACACGTCAAGAAGCTCCCTGAGTTTCGGATCAACGCTCCGCACGCCTTCGATGGTACCGGCGGCCATGACGGGAAAGACCACAAGGAAGGCGGTAAACACCGGGGTCCGTTCCGCCCCGAACCAGAGAAAGGCGATGAGGATAACCGACATGACGGGCGTCGCGGAAATCACCTCGAAGAGCGGTTTCAGCGCGGCGGCGGCGGCCCTGCTCCGCCCGGCGGCAAGGCCGGCGGCAATGCCCAGCGGCACGGAGATGAGGATTCCCAGCAGTACCCGGAAGAAGGTCCGCGCAAGGGAAAGAAGAAAACGCCGCGCCGGAAGAAGCTCCAGAAGGCGCGCCAGCACCGGAACGGGGCCGGGAAGAAGCAGATCGCTTCCCCAGGCAAGGGAGGCGGCTTCCCAGAGCAGCAGCAAAAACGTTATCCCGGCCGCCGTCCACACCGCCGGGAAAAAGGAACCGCGCGGCCTTGCGCCCTTAGAGGTAAAAATCATCCGGGGGAAGGGAACCGCCTATGGAAGCGGGCGACAATTCAAGGAAAGCCCGGTACAGGGCCTCAAGATCCCCCCTGGCTTCACGGGCGGGAATGTAAACATAGCCGCTGCGGGGAATCGCGGCGGCGGCAATCCTGGCGCTTAACCCAAGACCGTGCTTTTCCGCGAGGAGGCCGGCCTCCTCCGGGTGGGCCTTTACCCATGCCGCCGATTCCTCAAGACCCGAAAGAACAGCCCGCAGGAGAAGGGGCCTGGACGCCGCGAAATCCGCGTCCACGACAAAAACCGTCATGGGGTAGTTCCGGCCCGGCGAAAGAAAGCCCGCGCCGTTAAGGGCGGCCCATTCCCCCTGAATGTCGCCTATGACGGCAAGAGAGGGCCTCTCCTCGCGGGCCATGGTGGCAAAGGGTTCGGGAAGCAGGGCAAGGCTTATTCTTCCGGCGGCAAGCATACGGGCGATCTCAGGATACGCAAGGGAATAACCAAGCCGCAGATCGCCGTCGGGATTTATGCCTTTTGAAAGGAGGATCTTCCTGAACACATAATCGGGGGTGGCGCCCTGCCCCGCCAT
>JAISEB010000257.1 GCA_031264395.1 Treponema sp.
GCCTATGTCAGGCGTTTTGAAGGATGGGCGGCCTCCGTCCACATAGCGAAAATTTCCGAGGCCGATTTTGATTTTATCTACCCCGGCCTCGGGCTGGAAAAATCCCTTGAAAAGACCCTCTCCATGGGCCCCCGCCTTGCCGTTACCACGCTGGGCAAAGAGGGCGCCATGGCGCTTCTGCAAAGGAAAGGCGGGCCGCTTCGGGTCAAGGCCCCGGTGGTGGATCTTCCCGTGGCGGACACCATAGGCGCGGGCGATACCTTTCACGGGGCGTTTCTTTCATGGCTCCATTTTAACGGAAAAATGTCGCGTGAAGCGCTTGCGGATTTAAGCGAAAAAGAACTGTACGATGCGCTCTACTTCGCCAACAGGGCGGCATCCATCGTATGCTCCCGCAGGGGGGCGGAGCCTCCAACGCGCGCGGAAGTGGAAGCCCTGTAACATGGCGGGCAGCACATTCGGAACTCTTTTTACCGTGGTCACATTCGGCGAGTCGCACGGCCCGGCCACAGGCTGCGTGGTGGACGGCTGTCCCGCGGGCCTTCCCCTTGATGTTCCGGTAATAGCGCGGGAACTTGCCAGAAGAAGGCCCGGCGGAAAAGGCCCTGCCGCGTCGGGGCGGCAAGAGGCCGACGAGCCTGAAATTCTTTCGGGGATTTTTGAGGGAAAGACGCTGGGCACGCCGATCGCAATACTCATACGCAATACGGATCAGCGGCCGGGCGACTATGACGAACTGCGGGATCTGTACCGTCCGGGACACGCGGACTGGACCTGGGAGGCAAAATACGGGCGGCGGGATCACCGGGGCGGCGGCAGAAGTTCCGGCCGCGAAACGGCGGCGCGTGTCGCCGCGGGGGCGGTTGCCGGGGTTTTTCTTGCCTCATACGGGATAACCGTGCGGGGCTGGGTTTCATCCATCGCGGGAATACGGATTCCTTCTCCGGGCGAAGCGGGTTTTGACGGCGCGGAGGCGGAAAAGAACCCGTTCCGCATTCCGTGCGCGGCTTATGTAGAAAGGGTGAACGCCGCCCTTGAGGCGCTGCGGCAGGAAGGGGACAGCGCGGGCGGCGAAGTCTTCTGTTCCGTCACGGGACTGCCGCCCGGCCTTGGGGAGCCTGTCTTTGACAAACTCGACGCGCGCATTGCCGCCGCGATGCTTTCCATAGGCGCCGCCAAGGGCGTGGCCTTCGGCGCCGGTTTCGCCGTTTCTTCCATGAAAGGTTCGGAAAACAACGATGCGCCCTTCGCGGTAAAACACGGCGGCGCGGAACATGGCGGTACTGAACGCGGCGGCGCGGGAAACGGCGGCGCGGGACTTCCCCCCGGCGTACCGGAGCTGTCCTATAGAACCAACAATTCAGGCGGCGTGCTGGGGGGCATCTCAAACGGAATGCCGCTGGAATTCACCGTCGCCTTTAAGCCCGCGGCTTCCATCCGAAGGCGGCAGGAAACCGTGGACAGAAACGGCGCGGCGCGCGAACTGGTCGTCGAAGGCCGCCACGATGTATGTATAGTCCCCAGGGCCGTTCCCGTGGTAGAGGCCATGGCTTCCCTTGTACTTGCCGATCTCATCCTCATGCAGCGATGCGGCAGATAAACGGATCTCTCCGCACTGAAAGCGGGAATTTTAACAGGCGTGATTTCTACACGTCCGTCATCACCATAGGCCTTCCTGTGGCCCTGCAAAACCTCCTTACAACCTCCGCCGGCAGGGTGGACACGATCATGATAGGCACGCTGGGGGAACAGTCGGTAGCCGCCACGGGGATCTGCGTCCAGTTTTCCATGCTGCTCTTTGCCGCGTGGTTCGGTTTCTGCAACGGGGGACCGATCTTCTTCGCCCAGTATTGGGGCGCCGGAGACGAACGGGGGATCTGCCGCGCCTACGGCATTACCTTTTCCTGCATGATGGCCGTGTGCCTGGTGTTCTCGGGATTCGCCATCTTTGCCCCCGAATTCATCCTTTCCATTTACACAGACAAGGAGGCTATACGCGCCGCCGCCGTTCCCTATCTTAGAATCGTGGGCTTCAGCTATCCGCTGCAGATCTGGGCCGCCGCCATAAGTTCCCTTCTTAGATCCATAGAAAAGGTAAAGATCCCCCTTTTCGCGTCAATCGCGTCGCTCATTACCAACTTCATCCTCAACTGGCTGCTCATATTCGGGCATTTCGGTTTTCCCAGAATGGGAATGGCCGGGGCGGCGGTCGGCACGGTATGCGCGGGAGCGGTCAATGTGATCGTGCTCTATATTTTCTGCTTCCGCGACAAACATTCGTTCGTCCTTCGCATACGGGATCATTTCCACTGGGACCTTTCCTTTATAAAGGAATATTTTTCGCGGAGCTTCTTTGTAGTCTGCAACGAGGTGTTCTACGGCATAGGCGTGTTCATCATCAACATCATCATAGGGCGGCAGTCCGAAGCGGGAATTGCGGCCATGGCGGTTTTCCGCGTGCTTGAGGGGCTGCTCTTTGTTTTCTTCGGGGGGCTTGCCAACGCGAGCGCCGTTATGGTAGGGAAAAAAATAGGCGCGGGAAAACACAGGGAAGGTTACGACGAAGGCCGGCGCTTTACCCTCTTGTGCCCCGCGGTAACCCTTGTCATCTGGCTTCTTTTGCTCCCCTTCGCGAAGCCGCTTCTGGGCCTCTTCGGGCTCGGGAGTCAGGCGCTGCGTTACGCCTTCTTCATGATCCTTATCTACACCGTCACAGGAAACATCAGGAGCCGCAATTACATTACCAACAACATCTTCCGCGCCGGCGGCGAATCGGTCTTTGGAACGGCGGTCGAAATATGCGGGCTCTTCCTCCTCTCCATTCCGCTTACCGCCCTTGCGGGCTTCTTCCTGCACTGGCCCTTTCTGGTGGTCTTTACCCTTACCTTCTTTGATGAATTCATACGCCTTGGAATATTGCACTGGTACATGAAATCGGGAAAATGGATCAAACCCGTTACCTCCGAAGGCCTCGCGAAGCTGCCCGCGTTCAGGGCGGAACTGGAAAAGCGCTGATTCCCGTCCCTTAAGCTATTCTTGACCCACGGAATTTTTTAACCGCAAAGTCGAAGAAGTCGAAGAAGTTTTTTTGTCATTCAAAACTATTCGGCGTATACCGTCTTTGTAAGCACAATCAACAGGTATCCCTTTGTATATAACCGGCAAAGGCTTTTCACTTTCCGCAAAAATTCCTCGTTCTTTTAATTCACCGAGCAGGCAAGTCTGATAGGCGCTTTCCAGCAAACCCGGCCCCAGGTAAGAATGAACCTCAAAAGCAGCATCTACTACAATTTTAGCTATTCTTTCCTGTTCCGAAGATACCATACTTTCCTTCTTCTCTTACTTTTTCGACTTCTTCGACCTTGTGGTAAATTTCTCTTCGCGATACAGTATAATCATTCCCCGAATTGTGGGTCAATTTAGCCCTTACGGCGGGCCGTCCATTCTAAGGTACAGCGGTATGGAACCCAGCTCCTTGTCGTCTATATAAAGGACGAAATTCACCACGCCGCTGCTTCTGAAATGCAGATTCGAAACGGCAAACACAAGATGTGAAACGGCGGTGGCGTTTCCCGCGCCCCTTACTTCCACGTTGCCCGAGATGGTGTCCATGTTCATCTCGCCGTCAAGATCCCGCGTCTCAATGCGAAAAGCGTGCCCGGAAAATTCCCAGAGATCAAAACGTATCCGTATCACCACGAAAAGCTGGGGATGAACGCAGGGAAATTTCCGTGAAATAATGGTGTC
>JAISEB010000301.1 GCA_031264395.1 Treponema sp.
GGGCGGGGATCAGCTCGCCCAACGCGGAACTGGAACAGCGGATCAGGATGGTGCGCGCCAGCGCGGGCCGTCAGCTTACGGACCAGGAATTTCAGGAGGGCATTGAGCGGCAGTACGGCCTGAGCTATGCCGCGTTCCAGACCTACCTGCATGAGGACATAATCAGGCAGAAGTATATAGAACAATACATCATCCAGGAGGCGGACAAGGCCAAAGCCGGGGAGTCCGTAACCGAAGCCGCCATCAACGCCGAGATTCAGAATTTTAAGGATGAAATGGCCGCCCAGGCGGGCCGGGCTCCCACGGACGAGGAATTTAACGACTACATCAGACGGCAGGGCATGGATCTTGCCACCCTCAGGGGACAGGTCCGGCGGCAACTGACCGCGCAGCATTACCTTATCTCCCTGTCCGGGGGGCCGCCTTCGGAGGATGAGATTCAGACCCTGTATAACCGCAACAAGGTCTCCTTTGTGCGCCCCGACACGATTTCCTTCGACTACATACGGATTCCCTTTGGGACAGGCGCCGCCGCCAGAACTGCGGCCCGGACCAGGGCGGATGAGCTGGCCCGGAAAATCGGCTCCAGTTCTTCAGCCTTTAATGAAGAATCTGCCCTCGCGGAGGCTGCGGGAAACTCCGGCCCGGCCCGGTACATCCAGTTGAGCGCGGAAGACCCCCGGATTCAACAGGTCTTTGGCCTGGATTTCATTGACAAGGCCCTGCCCCTGGGGGAAAACGCCGTTTCCGGGGTAATCGAAGGCCCCCAGGGTTTCTTTATCATCAAGGTAACGAGGAAGTACCCCCAGGCAAACCTTGGGCTGGATGACGTGTACCGCTGGGGCAGCCCCTCCACGGTCCGGGACATGATTAGCGCCCAACTGATGCAGCGGGCCTTTGCCAACGGCACCTCGGTGGTAACCGAAACCCTGGCGGAGGAACTTCGCAAGGAAGGCTCCGTGGAGATTCACGAAGAATTTCTCCTCTGGTAGCGTATGGCGTCCCGTAGAAAAGGCCGGATTCTGGCTTTTCAAGTCCTGTATTCCTATGAAGCGGCGCCCGCTGCCGCCCTGGAGGAGCTGCTCAGTTTTTCCTGGCTGGAAGCGGACAAGCAGGCGGCGCTGGACGAAGGCACGGCGATGTTCTCCCGGCTGCTCATTCAGGGGACCATCGAAAACCTCCCCGCGGTGGACGATATGATCCGCTCCCACCTGAAGAACTGGGACTTTTCCCGGCTCAACCGGGTTGACCTGGCCCTGCTCCGCATGAGCGCCTACACCCTCATGTATCAGCATGATATGGCCCCCTCCATCGTGATTGACGAGGCCATAGGCATTTCCCGGGAGTACGGCACCGGCGATTCTTATCGCTTTATCAACGGCGTTTTGGACAGCATCAACCGGGCCCTGCGGGGGCCCCAAACCTCCCAGGAGCCGGAAATCCCACAGGAAACGCCATGAAGGAAGTCCCGGCTGACCAAAAACTACGTTTTGTGTGTTATCTGGGGCTGGCTCTTTCACTGGCGCTGTTGGGCGCCTCCCTTTTCTTTGCCCACTACACGGGGTGGAACGACAACTCCGCCCAGGGGAATTTTATCCGGGAACTGCGGACCTTTGACGCTATCATTCTGGAGGCGCCGGAAACCGCTCCGTCCCGCCTCAACGCCCTGTTGGACCGGCTGGAGAAGCGGGCCATAGGGGTGGAAAGCCTCCTTTCCACCCTGAAACGCCGCCGGAATCTGGCGCTAAGGTCCGGCCCTAACCAGGCGCTGTTCCAGGGCGCCTACCGTGAAGCGGCGGAAAACGCCGCCGGCGCTTATCCCTTTTCGGAGCCCCTCGCCGTCCTTGCCGCGGACGCCCTGCTGCTGGAATATCCCGGTCAGTTTCCCCCGGAGGTTCAGGCCAGGCTGAGACGCTATGCCGGGCTCCTCATGGAAACCCGGTCCCTCTCCCTGGCCCTGCATATCAGCGTATTGCTGGGGGATTTCTCCGATCCCGCCGCCGCCGCCGCCCTGCCTCTGGGGGCGGAGCTGTTGTCCGCCGCCTTTTCCTCCCTGGAGGGCTCCGAACGGGAGGACTTTCTGGTAAACGCGGCGCTCCGCAGCCTCCTCGCCGCGGATCCTGCCGCCGCCAACTCCCTGCTGGTCACCCTGCTGGGCTCCGAAACTGTTTCCGGGCGGGCCCTGCGCTTTGGGGCGGAGTATTTTTACGACACTAACCCCCAGCGGGCGGCGGGGCTCTTTTCCCGGTTTTCCGACTCCCCCTCTCTGGGCCGCATGGCGGACTCGCTCTGGCTGGCGGGCTTTAGGGATGGCGCGGCGAATATATGGATCGCCCTGGCCGCCCTCCAGTCCGGGAATCCGCCTGCCGCCGTCCCGCCGGTTGCGGACCCCCAGATCCTGGACCTCCAGGTTCGCAGCCTCTACAATTTGGCTTCGGCGGCCACGGAGGAGCGGCAGAAACTGCTCTACTACGGGGAACTCTTTTCCCGTGCGCCGGGCCATGTCTACGGGGTGATCGGGTACAGCCGCCTCCTCGACCCGGCGCGGGCGGAGGCGGTCCTTGCCGGACAGGGCGCCCCGGATGCCGGGCTGCCCGCTTTGCTGGACCTGGAACTGCTCCGCCGCCGGCTGGACGGCTGGGAAATCCGGCGGACCGTGGCGGAAACCTGGCTGCTCTTGGGCCGTCACCCCCAGGAGCAGGAGCTATACCGCTGGGGCGCCTGGTACTTTGATCGCCAGCGGCAGTTTTCGGAAACCGCCCTGCTGCTCCGCCAGGCCCGGATGAACGGAGTCGCCGGCCCGGAGCTTGTCCTTTACGACATTTTCCGGCTTATCCGGGAGGGACAGCTTACGGAAGCGGAAACCCTCCTTGAGGAACGCTCCCAAAACAGCTCGGCCTGGCAAATCCAGGCAAACCTGGGCCTGATCCAGGAAAGCCGGCGGTCCCTTTCCGCTGCCCTGGACCATTATGAACGCGCCGCCGCCCGGGCGGACAATCCCCTGGAAGAAGCCAGGGTCCGCCTCCGCATGGCCCGGTGTCTCCGTATGCTTGGCCGGGCCCAGGAAAGCCGCTCCGTCCTGGAAAAGGCCCTGGAACTGGACGGCGGCAACCTCAACGCCCGGCTGGAGCTGCTGCGCCTGGACCCCTGAACGGGCTGCCGGGAACGTTCCCGGACCGGGTTTTGGAGAAATGTTTCTCTCCGGGGGGCAATTTTTGGTTGACACTGAAAAAAAACCGGGATACTATTAAAATCATCATAAAGAGCAGCCGTGATAGTTAATGCGGCGCCCAATTTAAGGAGGATAAGAGACGATATGGCTACATTGACACCGAAAGAAAATTACATGCGAATCGGTTATGGCGAGATGCCCGAATGGGTGGCGAGCTGGAACATGGGTATGCCCATGCCCGGCGCCGTGGCGAACATGGTTATGCCCTCAATCATGGGCGGCTTTGGACCTGGCCCCGCGCCGGAGCCCGGAGCGGCGGGAGCCCCGCCTGCCCCGCCCAGGGAATGGGTGGACGCGTGGGGCGTTCCCTACGTTGCCAACGAGGAAACCGGTTTTGCCGGATTGCCCAAACCAGGGGCATTTATTCTAAAGGATATTAAGGACTGGGAAAAGGTTATTAAGGCCCCCAAGTATCCTGACGAGTTCTTTACAGCCGACTGGGAAGCCATGGCAAAGAAGGATACGGCAAACATCGACCGGAGCCAGACCGCCGTTCTCGCCATGGGCGGGTTTATGCCCTTCCAGCAGGTCATCGCTTTTATGGGCTTTACCGAAGGACTCTGCGCTCTCGTCGAAGAGCCCGAAGCGGTAAAGGATATGCTCAACTACATAACCGACTACTATATACCGCTCAATGAACGGATCATTGAGTATTACAAACCGGATATTGTGTACCTGCTCGACGACACCGCGGCGAAGGACTATCCCTTCTTCTCCCTGGAGATTTACCAGGACATTTTCAAGCCCATTTACAAGCGCCTCACCAAAATGGCCTTTGACCGGGGCATCCCGCTCCAGTTCCACAATTGCGGCCGTTGCGAAGATTTTGTGCCCGACATGATTGATTTTGGCGTGCATTTCTGGGATCCCGCCCAGACCAAAAACGACCTGGTGGGCATCAAAGAAAAGTACGGCAAAAACTTCGGCATCGTCGGCGGCTTTGACTTTGTTCCCCCCGCCGACCGTGCGGCCACCGAAGACGAAGTGCGTGGATATGTGCGCGGCATCCTTGACAAGTACGCCCCCGGCGGCGGCTACCATTTCTGCGGCGGCGTCCTGGGCAGGGCCTCCAAAGCGGACGAAACCATGCAGATGAACGGCTGGGTCCAGGACGAAGTGGCAAAATATGGCGCCACGTTCTTCAAAAAGTAACGTCGATCTGCTAAAGCCTTAAATCCGAGCCGCCTGAGTTCCTTTTGGGGATCAGGCGGTTTTGTTTTGGAATTATTTTTTGTTGACACTGAAAAAAAACCGGGGTACTATTAAAATTGCGTTATAGAATCGGCAGCGTTACTGTATGTGGCGCTCAAATTAAGGAGGATAAGAAACGAAATGGCTACATTGACACCGAAAGAAAATTACATGCGGATCGGCTATGGGGAAATGCCCGAATGGGTGGCGAGCTGGAACATGGGTATGCCCATGCCCGGCGGAGTATCGGCCATGGTTATGCCTTCAATCATGGGCGGCTTTGGACCTGGCCCGGCTCCGGAACCCGGAGCGGAGGGCGCCCCGCCTGCCCCGCCCAGGGAATGGGTGGACCAGTGGGGCGTTCCCTACGTTGCCAACGAGGAGACCGGTTTTGCCGGACTGCCCAAACCAGGGGCATTTATTCTAAAGGACATCAAGGACTGGGAAAAGGTCGTTAAGGCCCCCAAGTATCCTGACGAATTCTTTACCGCCGACTGGGAAGCCATGGCAAAGAAGGATACGGCAAACATCGACCGGAGCCAGACGGTTGTTCTTGGCATGGGCGGTTTTGGGCCTTTCCAGCAGCTTGTCGCTTTTATGGGCTTTACCGAAGGTCTCTGCGCTCTGATAGAGGAGCCCGAAGCGGTAAAGGATATGTTCAACTACATTACCGATTACTATATACCGATCAATGAGCGTATCATTGAGTATTACAAGCCGGATATTGTGTACCTGCTCGACGACAGCGCCGCGAAGGACAATCCTTTCTTCTCCGTGGAGATTTACCAGGATATTTTCAAGCCCATCTACAAGCGCCTCACCAAGACGGCATTTGATCGGGGCATCCCGCTTCAGTTCCACAACTGCGGGCGCTGTGAAGACTTTGTTCCCGACATGATTGATTTTGGCGTTCGTTACTGGGATCCCGCCCAAACCAAAAACGACCTTGTCGGCATCAAGGAAAAATACGGCAAACAGTTCGGCATTGTCGGCGGCTTTGACTTTGTTCCCCCCGCCGACCGCGCAGCCACCGAGGAAGAGGTGCGTGAATATGTGCGCGGCATTCTTGACAAGTACGCCCCCGGCGGCGGCTACCATTTCGCCGGCGGCGTTCTGGGCAGGGCCTCCAAAGCGGACGAAACCATGCGGATGAACGGCTGGGTCCAGGACGAGGTCGCCAAGTACGGCGCCACGATCCTTAAAAAGTAGCGTCTATCCAGCAAAGCCTTAAATCCGGGCCGCCTGGGTTCCTTTAGGGGATTCAGGCGGTTTTGTTTGGGGGGGGAGGTGACGAAACCTGCGCAGAGGTGATAGTAATGGCTTAGGGAGAGGCGTTGACGCTGGCGGGGATGGGTTAGGGGAGTCTCGCCATCCGTTCTTAACTCTTTTGCCTGCTTCTTCCCTTATCTGCTAATAGAGGTTAAACTTCCACGGTATCGCGAATTTCCTTATAGAAACTAATACCATTATCAAACAATAAATCAAAAAAATCATCTGGTGGTGGAGAGGGAATGAGATTGGTCCTCAATAATTTATGCAATCGTATCTCATGCAATATCAGCCAACGCGAACCTGAAAATATTTCTCCTTTCAAGCTATCCGATAATTCTTTTAATGCACTCGGTATTTTTTTTAATTCTGTTGGCTTTCCCTTTATACTCTTTTTCCTGTTTTTCCATAAATCCAGAGCAATAATTATGGCAAAATCGTTTTGACTTTTTAATATTAATATAAAATTTTTTGCATATAGATTTAATTTTAGTTCTTTTACCATTTGAATAAATGTTAGAGTTTCTTGTTGCAAGTCAGTATTAAGACTATTGGACAACTCATCATTTATTGTTTTTTCAACATCATTTCTATTCCAATAAGATGCAAACCTTATTAAATACACTATAACGAATCTTGCATTTTTGGGCTCGATAAGCATGATATTAATCAATAAAGGTAAAATAAATTGAAAATCTTCTTTTATGGGCTCTTTTTCTCTTATATATTTTAACGCATATTTATATGCTCCTTTTTCTCCACCAAAATATAATTGCGATGCAACATTTAAGACCTCGAATACTCCGCCTTCTTCAAAGGCTATTTTTAATTTCTCCTTGATATCAGAAATAATTTCAAATGGAAATCTTTCAATTGCAGTTTTTGTGATGTTCAGATTAAGATTATATTCGTTTAAAATATTTTCTATTGCCGGCAAGCTCCCTTGGGCTTGAAATTCCGTTCGAAAATAAAATTTATAATCATCAACATATCTCCTGAAACAAAATCCTTTTTCGCGTAGTTTTTTATCAAGAGCACATAAAATAATTTCTGATATTATTCGCGATGTAAATGGACCTGTTAAAATACCATTTGTTTCGTTGTTTTTCTGATTTCGTATAGCGGCATCCAGATTATCAGCTATTTCATAAGCATTTTTCAATGTTTTCGGGTTTTTTGTTCTAAAATACTGTTTTGCTTCATTCTTTCCACAAATCGCCCAACTTATAGAGTGAGTATAAATTGAATTATAACAATTCGCAATATCCACTTTTAATCGATATTTATAACCCAGCGATGCTTTTATACAATTTTTAACACCATCAACAAAAGCACTTTTTGAATGATTGCTTTCTCTTATGCTCTCGCTGTTTATCATTTCTAAAGGAATATCGTTATAAATATGTATATATGTAATTGGAGATAAAGAATTAATACTTTCGCAATATTTTTGTATTTCATTCCAGTGTTTCTGCATAAGATTGCATAAATATAAAAAACTTTTCGGATTTGGCAACGAAAGAACTCGTCGGGATATATCATTCTTATATATCGATAAGGTTGTTGGGCCAGTACTGTTTTTTTTAATTCCTTTTTCGTTATCCTTAATATATTTTACAAGCACATCTAGATATTCAGTCATTCTTTTTGCGCCAAAACAAGTCGGGACTTGTTCTGCGAAATAACCGAAATTAATCAATTGTAATATAAGGTTATTAATGTTAAGAGGTTGCATTGTATCTGCTAGTAAAGACATAACGAAACTTGACTCCTTTGTTGTAAGAATAAATTCTTTCCATGATCGGCTTGGGTTTTTGAAGTTCATGCTTTTTGTTTTTTATTTTTTACATCAAAATCCTCATTGAGTCCGTTTTATTCTTCTTCCAATTCATCATCTTCGCACTCTTCTCCTGATTCCATTGATGTGAGAAAGTCAACTTTTGCTATACAAAAATCGTAAATTTGTTGTGCTTTACCTATTGCAACTTCAACCTCTTTCTCATCAGAGACTAACTGCTTGGGGTATCTGGCGGCTACCGCATAGGGATTTAAATCAGAAGATATATTCATTAACGATAAAAAGTCCTCGTCAATTTCAGCGCACATTTTGCATAGGATCGGCAGATCGTGGATTTTCGGCGGATCGATTTCATGGGCCACGAGGTATGCTTTTAACGCTTTTTCAGCGCATTGCTGGCAGTGAAAGACAGAAATTTCCGTTTGTTTTGGATTGACGTTATAAAACATATAACGAGCGGCAATCATATCACTTTGAGAGTATCGTAGCCATTCTTGAATAATTCTATTGTCGATCATAAAGCACCACCCCGGTATTTGAGATTGTCCGCTCTATTGTGGGTTGAGATATACGCCAGTCAAATTGACTCCGATAATCTGCAAGCACGTCAACCGGCGTGTGCCCTGTATCACACATTTGGCGGTATATATTTTGCAATACTGAAATCGGTTTTTTGCTGCCATCTTTCAAAACCACATAAAAGTCATAATCGCTGTCTTCTCTCGGTGTTCCATTCGCATACGAGCCAAAGAGGATTATTTTTTCACAATCATCTCCAACCGTGTTGAGGATACAGTCCTTAATTCTGATGATGTCTTCGTTAATCATTATTTCCCTTCAATTATAAAGTCAGATTCATTAATTAATTTCTGCGATGATAATATGTTCCCAATAGTGCCTAGAAATAAATATATGGCAATAGATATAAGTAACCATAATATTTGAGAAATAAATAGTATCAATTTTTTATGGCCCATTTCAATTAATACTAATATTATTATTGATGGGACGAGGCCCAAAGCAATTACTAAGGATACATGAAATACAACCTCATATGATCGTTTTTTATTTTGATTTTCAGATATTCCAGAAAATATTTTGATAATTGTTTGACCAAATAATATCATGGATATATACGACCAATCAGATCTTACGAAAACATTCTCGAATGAACCTGTTAATATTTGTATCATGAGGAGTACAAATATAGGTAAAAAAGTGAACATTAAATCGATAATTACCGACTTAAGAGCGTCTTTTTCAGAATTCAAGTTCTCTTTGTTCATTTGGTCTATGCACCTTTATAACTTTTAAAATAGTATACTGAGAATCAATACGATTCCCAAAATCGTCAAAAATATCCGTTACTGTTCCTGATATTTCAATAGAATCACCGGGTCCAATTGTCTCGATCTTTAAATGAAATTTCTCAAGCCATTCCTTATCGAGGATTTTAGCTTCTATAGTCGTATTATTCTCCAGTTTAAATTTCCACCTTGATTTTCCCAAGAAGTCAGCTATCTTTATTTTTAAACGCAAATGAATTGGATGTTCAACGATTTTTTTCGACATTTCTCTTTTTAATTCATTATAATCAATATCTGTGTATATTTTTCTTATTTCTTTTTCCCCTGATTTGTTCTGGAAATAATATTTATCTCCAATGGCCAGCATTTTTGTTGATTCGCCCAATAAATCTATTGCATTTGCAAGAGTGATTTTATTTGGAGGGCGATAATTCAAGTTTGCATCGACTCCTGTTACGGATGAAAACCCCATTATTTTTTCGTGTATTTCATTTATTTTATCATTCTTAATGATTCGTTCCCCTGCCTCACTCAAAGTATCTATAATCCCACTTTGGGATATTTCGGAATAATCGAGCACATCGCCTTTAACATCGGGGTACGCAGTAACATTGTCTTCTTTTTCCGGGATTAATATCTTTTTGATATAATCAGAAAATATAGAGCCATGTTTTATATCAAGCAATAATATCTGTACGTCAATCAATGGATCAACTTTCTTGATTAACTCAGTGTTAATATTGATAATACTGGTAAACATTTTACTAAATGAATCAAATAAAACAACCGGACTCTCTGTTCCTGAAATGAAGTCAAGACCTACAGTATTTGTTTCTGTTATTATTTTCATCCATCCCCCTCCAATTCTCCACCCATCCTATATTTTATATCATAATTGATGATAAAATCCAGTTCTTCTTCGGTAAAACCATAGTGTTTTGCAAGAACTCTGTCGATTTCGTCAATAATGGGTTTTGATAATTTTGGATAAATACATTGTATATTTAGTATACCAGCATTTTTAAATGTCATTTCCTTTATCAACGAATGCCTTTTAATATCTTCCATCAGTAACAATGATAGTTCATTTAGTTTTGATATATTTTCAGAAGCTGCCGTTGAAATATCAAATGGAAAATTTTGAATTTCTCTTTGATTTAAATTTCGACAATCAGACCAAATCGTCAGAAACCAATAAAAAAACGATGAGTTAAATACTGCGAGATAGGCCAATGATCGTTCTTTATTTTCAAAAAACAACTCTTTCAATTCAGATGGCTGTCGAATTTTTCCTCCCCTTTCTTTAATTTTTGGAATAAAATCAAGAATTTGAACAAAACCACTCAATTTCCTGGTATAAAATATTTTATGTTTACTGGTTTTTATCAAATACTTAGATAAATTGTTATTATTATTAACTTTTTTAAGCATAGAATTACTTATATGATTGCCACTCTTAGGTATCATTGTATTTTTCGTTAATGAAGTAACATCAGCCATCATTAAATTTTCAAAAAGAAAATCTCGATATATAGTATTCCATTTATTGTACCTAGTGGAATTTATAGTCGTTGTCCGATCGCCTTTATTAAGCAAAACTATAGATAATCGTATGTGTTCAAGTCCATCAAAAAGTTTACCCGGCCTATCATTATAACAGCTAATATACAATGAACCATAATGGATACACAATTTTTGCAGTTCATAATATCCATCTGTACAAACCGAAGCAACAGGAATAATAAAACCTATAAGGGATTTATTATTTGCTAACAAAATAGCCCTTTCATAACAAAGCGCATACAAATTGCCACAATTTTCAGTCTCATAATTTTTTATTTTATAGTCAATTTTTCTTGTTTCTATATACGGCGGATTCCCAATCACCACGTCGAAGCCGTCTTTTATTCCGAACATCCACCAGGCGTCAAAAAAGTCTGCGGACTTTGTCTGGCCGTAGGGGTTCCAGTCCGCCATTTTTTGGGCGTCGCTGGCATTATAAAAGCCGTCTTTTTTGAGCAGAGCGGATAGCTCTTTTGATAATACGGAGTCCTCTTTGCGCAGTCTTTCTTTTTCCTTAACCGTTCGCGGGCTAAAGTGTTTATGCCTTACTTCTAACAATTCCTTCTGGATTTCTTCAATTTTCGGGTCCGCAAATTCATGCTGATATCCTTCTTGTATACGCTTTATCCCTATCAAAGTATTGGCCGCCACAAACTTTGTCTCAAGATTGGGCAGGGGGAGAACATTGTAATTGTTCGTCTTGGTTCCGCCGGTTTTCTGGTCGACTATAAGTGAGATAAAAAAACGAAGTTTGCTTATCTGTATGGCTATGGGCTGAACGTCGACGCCGTATATACCGTTTTCAATTAAATATAATTTGCGGGCGTAATTAGCGCACCGTCCGGTGCTTTGCTCAAACACTTCCTGTACTTTCCTAAGCCGTTCTTTTCTTTCCTCTTCAGCCCCTGTTCTGTAGGCTTCTTCCGTTTCTTTTATGGCTTTTTGTATCTGTATCTCTTTCCATTGGCTGTTTTCCGGGTCTAGCTTTTCCAGAATTAAAACGAGTTTGTTTAATACGCCCATGGGAAAAGCGCCGGAGCCGCAGGCGGGGTCAAGAATTCTGCAATGATAAATTGCCTCTATCAGAATGGTCGTCTGATCTTGAGAGAAACCATGCCCTTCAATGGAACGGGAAAACAGTCCGTCCAGGTTTTTATCGGTTTCAGCCGGCGGCGGCATATTGAGTTTGGTTTTGAAGTATTCTTTCAGGGAAGCGTCAACCATGTAATCAACGATTTCACGGGGCGTGTAGAAAGAGCCGGATTCCTTGCGGGCGGTGCCGGCGGTTTCCTCGTTATACGTGCCGAGCAGATTTTCAAAAACCTTGCCCAGAAGCTCCGGGTCAAGGGCTACTTCGATATCATGTGGCGTATTTTCTTCTATCGTAAAATTATATTCCGAAAAAATATTGATAATGCCTTCACCTGCGTGTTCACCGTCTCCAAAGAAAAGACAGTTGGGGACAAAGGCCGCCCGTTTGCTTTCGCGGCTGAAACCGTCTTTGTATTCCTGTTCCTCATGTCCTTCCCGATGGTCGAGGCACTCAAAAAGTCCGCCGTTAAGAAAAGGCGTCGTCTCAAATTTTTTGATAAATTCACTATGGGGAATTTTTATCATCGGTTTATCAACATGATCACGAAATTGCGCTTTTATGCTGTACCCATCGCGCCCGTCTTTGTCATCAAAAAATCTCCTTTTGCTTATTTCGCAGTTTAGGATGGCGAAAAACAGGTTTTGTAAGACGGCGTTGTAATAGGCGCCGCTCTTATCGTCATGTTCATCAAAATGATGTATAAGTTCTTTTAACTCCCGAATATCAAATATCCAGCCGGGGATAAGCTCTTCCTTGTGTTTAAGAAACCAGACAAAAATGAGACGGGTTATCAATCGTATCAAATGCTGACGGTTTTCTTTTTTCACGGCGTCATCAATCGTGGTTGGCAAGCGGGCGTTCTTGCCCTTCCCCGCAGGAAAGCGAATGACGTCAAGCGCCCATGTATCGTACCACTTAAACAGTCTCTTAAAAAAATCCTCGGTTAGGGCTTCTATTGAAAAAACAGTCGTAACATCTTCGAGTTTTTTCTTGCCCGGGATCTTCTCCAGTTTTTCAAGATTGTCCGCCGCCGTTCTGCAATGTTGTTCTTTTCCACAGAGATACGAGTAGCGCCGCGCTGATGTGGCGTCTTTTGCCGAAGCTTCCTTATAGATGAATGAAAACCGCCATAATCCGGCGTTATCGGAATGGTGAAATAGAACGATTGCCGCCTGGTAGACGTCGAGGGATTTTCTAACGGCTCTTTGAATCATTACCCTGCTCCGGGCGATATCGACGCCGTCCTGCACGGTGACGTCAAAGAAATTCATATCATTAAGCACAAAATTGTCTGTGCGGCCAAATATGAAAATATCTTTGATGATTGATTTTTCCGAATCGGAAAGCGCAGCGGCTACCGAAAGCCTGGTTTTTTGGGCGGTTCCAAACACCGGTTTAAGGCAACTTTCAAGAAACGCTTCGGATCCCGGGTAGTCATTTTCAAGTATGTCCAGATAACTCATGCTACGCCTCCATCACATTGAACGGCAAGCGTAACAACGCCTTCCGCTTCGTTGTCCGTATTTCTCTGCGCGAATTGCGACCAATGGGCGATATCCGCTTCCGCAAAGGCGGCTTCCGCAGCGGGCGTCGTTTTGCTTATTTCCGCGATAAGGACATTGTTGTCATTTCTGATTGAATTGGAAATAGCCTTCAAAAGTTCCGCCGATTCCGGTGAAAGGCCGGGAATATTTGCGTAGGCATTGACGACACCCAAGGCCTGAACGCGTTTTTTGGGCGCCGCTCCGGTCTTGAGTCGGATGTTTTCATTCAGTCTGTCCGTGGCATACTGTTTCAGAATTGCCGCAACAGCGGCGTTTAATTTTGCCGTATCAAGTTCCGCCGCCTTTTCCGACTCGGAACATTCGAGCAGTGTAATCATTTCCTGTTGAGATATGGCGTGAGGATGATCCGTATACACGTAGTACCACTGGCCCCGGCTGTTTTTTACATGGGCGGCCGTCCCACTTGTCCCCGTTCCCTTCGCGGATATGACTTTTTCCATAAGAGCTTCGAGTTCCGCATAACGCCGTGGATTTTTTGCACGGAAACGCTTGATAGCGTAAATATATTTTAACGATTCTGACCCCTCCTCTTCGTCATGCCTGATTATGTCGTGGATTACCATTTCTTCTTCCTTGCTGAAAATTTTGCTGTCTTCGCCGAAAAGCTCGTGGAAGGCTTGTATTTTGTTCCATGCCCTTTCAACGATATTGATTTCAGCGTCTCCCTGGGCGGAGGGGTAAAAGTTGTACACGTTGATAAAGTCCGCCTCGCTCCCGATACGGTTAATGCGGCCAAGGCGCTGCATCAGGCGGGTGGAATTCCAGGGGGAATCGTAATTGAGTATCACGTTAGAACGGTGGAGGTTTACGCCCTCGGCCAATACATCGGTGGTGATTAAAATTTGATAATCATAGCGTTTTTCTCCGTCGTAATTCGCGTCAAAGTTTGCTTCGATAATTTCCCGGTTCTCGGCGCGGTTGCCGGCGGTAATAGCGAGGACTTTCCCTTCATAGTCGCCGGCGTCCAGATTGTCCACAAGCATATTCAACGTGGGGATGGCTTCGGTAAAGATAATCAACTTTTTATCGGCGGGATTTTGCGGATTGTTGATCTTCGGGTCAAAAAACACGCCGTCGATTTTGCGCAGGAACGCGGCAAGTTTCGGATCGGCGCTTTGCCGGTCCCAGCGGCTGATAAGGGTTTCGATAATAGCCCTGTCGTTTTCCAGAAGTTTTCGGTATTCGGGAACAAATGCGGAGGCGGCGAATTTACGGTTGCGCTCATCCTTGCGCTGCATTTTCCGTTCTATCTCGTTGTAGCACATTTTGACGCCGCCCCGAAGCGCCTGCTTTTCCGGGGAAAGTTCGGCGTTTATGTCCAGATCGGGGCAGATAAAGACGGTATCATCGTCCAGCATGGCGATCATGTTTTCGCAGTAACGCTTGAGATTCCGCAGGGATTCCTTGAAGGCGGTAAAACTGCTTTCAAGGCGCTTTACCAGGTGGATTTCCATCATTTGGGCAAGGCGTTCCGAAATGCCCTTTACCTTCAGGTTGTGCCTTTCGTAAAAGGCTTTGTCTTTAGGGTCCGCCAGATATTCTATGGCGCGGTAGCGGTAATAACCCAGAACCTTTGTTTCATCTGTTAGGTCGAGCTTGAAATTACCATCGGGACTGACGTCCGTTTTGGATATGCTGGGGGCGATAATGTTGACGGTATCATAGAAAAGGCGGGCGAGATCGGCGTTCATTTTGTAGTCGAGTTTTTCCGGTTCCCGGATAAGCGGAAATTTAAGCCCCTGTTTTTCCATATCGTCTTTGAAGTAACGCTCTATGTCGCGCCGGGTGCGGCGGATGCACAGCGGTTCTATTATCCGGCGGCGAATGTCTTTGAAAAGGAGGCGTAGTTCCTCATGGTCGGCCTTGATTTGCGTTTTTGTTTTTGGGTTTCCCTGGATGTCGTACTTTTTCATCAGGCGCTTGTATTCAATTTGTTTGCCGGCAAAATAGCTTTCAAGGTTGCGTCCGTATTCTTCACCAAGGGTATCCAGCGTTGAATTGCGGAGTTCCGTCTGAAAGAGGCCGATTTGGTTACGGAGATCTTCCGGGCGGTTATTCTGCGGCGTCGCAGAAAGCAACACAACCTTCGCATGGGGACTGGTGCGGGCTATCACGTTTTGAAGCTGCCGGTACATACTGGTATCATGGTTGCGGAAACGGTGGCTTTCGTCTACCAGAATCAAGGTAAAATTGTTTTGTGTAAAATCGGAGGGCGTTCCGTTAGTCAGGTCATCCAGGGCGTCCGATTCATCGCCTGAGAGAATTTCAGATTCTTCTTCTATGCCTCTTGCCATGCGGTCTATGCTGCCTATGGTGGTTATCCTAATATGGGGGGCGATTTTAAAAGCGCTGTCCTTGTCAAAATAAGCGATGGACGAAGTCCAGTTTTTTTTGATCGCCGGCGGCGTGATGATCAAAACCGGGCGGCTTGTCCCATTCTCCATGAGGTAACGCTTGATGATCATAATGCCCACAAAGGTTTTGCCCAGTCCCACTACATCGGCAAGAATCATGACATGGTGTTTATTCAAAATTGGAAACGCCTGATTGACCGCCTGTATTTGATATTCAAGTTTTTTGAACGCCGGATCTTTGGGGAGAAAATCCGCCTGGTTAATTTTCCAGTCTGTATCAATCTGACTGCCGAACTGATCTATCAAAAACTTTATGTAGATTTCGTAAGGAGAAAGGACGACCGGCTCCGCGTCCTTCGACATCCGTTTAAGAGCGGCTTTTTTCCCAATAGGCGATCGGCGTACTTCCTCCAGAAATTGGCGATTCCAGTCCTCGCTTGCTCTCCACTTTTCCTTAAACCAGTGGATATGCCCCTTAGTGGAATTGCCTTCACCGGGGACAGCGGTAACTATCGGCGAATTGGTTTCAAGGTAGTTAAGCTCAGCATTGTCTTCAAGCCCTTTTTGGGTAAAATTGGAACTGCCCAATATGCCGATGGAATCGACTGGGCTTGAAAATATATAACACTTGGCGTGAAGAAACTGCGGGTTCGCTTTATCTTTTTGTCCATAGACTTTGATCTGAAATTTTTCGCCGTCACCGGAAAGATAGTCAAGCAGGAGTTGTGCTACCTTGTCATAATCCGGCTGTAATTTGAGTTCGGTTAAATCGCGGCGGATATAATCGCGGGGAAAATCCATAGGAACGGCGACTGGTTCGACGGTCTGGTAAGAACGGACGACGGGTTCCCGCCCAATGAGCAGCTTAAACGAGGTCTCCGGGCGTTCAAGAAAGGCCGCCAGTTCATCATACACCAGGGTAAGACCGGGGATGTCGAGGTAGCCGGTGGCGAACATGACGGTGGTGTAAGCGGCATCAAGAAAAAGGCCCTTGAGGATGACCGCCATTTGAAGCGGTTGGGTATTGTCGAGCAAGGTATTACGCAGGCTCATCGAAATCGTGCCTTCCTTGAAAATAGCCGGGCAAGGGACGGATAAAGCCCTCTGAACCGGTAAGGCAGAGTATATCACGAAACGTAAGTTTGTTGAATGAGCCTCCGCAGGGCAGAGCGCGAACCTATGGTTCGGTGCGGTATCTTAGGCGTTGGGCTCAACAAAGTTGAGCTTGGGTTTGAGCGGAGGCTCGATCGGGTAAGGAAATTTATA
>JAISEB010000307.1 GCA_031264395.1 Treponema sp.
AGAAGCCGGGTAATATACCCGGGAACCCGGAGTTCGGGGGGGGACACGAATATAAAGTCGAGCCCCTGGTAGCGGGCCAGGGCCTTGGCCAGGGAGTGAACGGTCCGGCCAAATTTCAAGTCCCCGCAGAAACCCACCGTAAGACCCCGCAGCCCCTCCTTAAGCCCCGCGTCCCCCTTGCCCCGCAGCCGCTTTACGGTGAGCAGATCCGTCAGGGTCTGGGTGGGGTGATGATGCCCCCCGTCCCCCGCGTTGATCACCGGAACCGGGGAGTAGCGGGAGGCCACCAGTGCGGCCCCTTCCTTGGGATTCCGCATGACAATGGCGTCGGCGTAGCAGGCCACCGTCCGCACCGTGTCCGCAAGACTTTCCCCCTTTGCCGCCGAACTGGAGCCCGGTTCGGCAAAGCCCAGGCAGCTTCCCCCCAGACGGAGCATGGCCGCCTCGAAGGAAAGGCGCGTCCTTGTGCTGGGCTCAAAAAAAAGGGTCGCAAGGAGCTTTCCCCGGCAGCTTTCCCTGAGGTATGTCCCGTCCTCCTCTATTTTTTCAGCCAGACTGAAAAGCAGATCCGTCTCTTCCACGGTAAAATTAAGCGGCTCTATAAGGGATCGTCCCTCAAGCATATTCCCCCCTCATGCCCTTGACCCGGCAGTCCCGCGCAAAAAAAAACCGCCCGGAGGCGGTTTCTGAAGTTACGAATATGGTGAAGAAGCCGGTGCATTGCATGTCCCTAGTCTGCCATACGAGGGCGGTAAAGGGCAAGGGGTTCCAGGAGCCTGTTGCATTTGCAGGTTTTTACGCGATGCTTCACGGGGGCGTATTCCCCAGACGCCCCGGAATATGGTACGCTGTTTTGTTCCATGGTTACGGGAAAATCACCGGGAAATATGGTTTTGATGGATCAGCGTTTTCTTGAAAGAAAGAAACTTGAGCCCACGTTTCCCTTTCTTTGCTGGGAAAGCCCCAGCGCGTCATTTCCGCTGCACTGGCATGATTGCTTCGAAATTGTTCTTGTCTCCGGGGACGGCAGCGTGCATGTTTCCGTAGACGACGCGATATTTGAGGCGTCCGCCGGGGATGTGATCATGATCAATTCAGGCGCCGTACACGGTTATCTGGATTCGCCTTTGCAGACGGCCATAAAGGGGTTTCAGTTCGACATCACGTTTTTTGACGAAAGTTTTATAACCATGCGCGACGCGGTATTTCAAAATCCGGTGCTGGGAAAAAGGATGGAGGAGTCCGTTTGTGTTCACCTTCGGCAGCTGCTGTACAGGATATTCCGTGAGTATACGGAAAAAACGGTAGGGTATCAGCTCGCGGTAAAGTCGGGGCTTTACGAGGCTATGCTCATGATACTGCGGGAAATGCCCGGCCGCTACGCCAATGTGTCGTCATCCAAATCAAAACAGATACTTGCCCTTATTCTCAGAAACATAGGAGATCCCGAATTTACGCTTAAGGAAGCCGCGGACGCGCTGCATTTGAACAAATTTTATTTTTCCCATTTTTTCAAGAATATTACAGGACAGTCTTTTCATTCGTACCTTGTCAAGACCAGAGTTTCCTTTGCGGAGCGTTATCTGAGGGAATCAAAAATGTCCGTTACCGACGTGGCGTTTCATTCCGGGTTCAATTCTCTTCAAACATTCAACAGGACTTTTAAACTGCTGACAGGTTTTACGCCAAGGGATTACCGCCGCGAAAACGGTGTTTCCGGCATCGATTTCATAAGCGGCTTTCCAATGGCAAGAGGCCGGGAAGAAGGGTTTACAGTTCCCTGATGTAGATGTTTTTCCAGCGGCAGACCGCGCCCGGAGCCCAGCGGCCGTCTCCCATGCCGGGATCGTTGTCGTGAACCTCCAGCGCGATATGGCCGGCCCTGCCCAGAAGCGCGGCTACCGAGGCTTTGTCGTAATCGGGCCAGTCAATTTTCCCGCTGTCCATCTCGTAAGCCTTGACCCCGTTTATCCAGGTAGTCAATACCGGATATTCCCCCGTACAGCGGACCAGAAAGGTATTCCAGCCGTCCCAGCGCCATATTCTAAGGAATTCTTCCGGCTCAATGGCATAACCGAGGAGCGTCCTCTTTGCGTCCGAGACAGGCTCCAGTGTTGTTTCCGGTTTTTCCACAATGAGTTTTTGCGGTTTGCCGCCGCCGTCCCGCAGGACATCGACATTAAAGGAAATGGCGTGAAAACCGGAGATGCCGTTGCCGTAAAAACCGCCGATGGCCCCCGACTTGCGGTGATCAAGGAGAATCTGGAAACCCTGAGTTGCCCGGGCCGTCGTCCGTACCAGAACTCCGGTATCCACAGGCCAGTCGGGCCTTGCGTCGTAGGAAAGTTCAAAATCGGCGAATTTTTCATCGGTTAAAAGGTAGCCGCCGTAACCCCTGATTCCCTGGGCCCCGGTAATGACACCGTCAATAACCGACCAGGCGCCGCCTGTGGATTGGGCTGTTCTGTACTGTTCGGTTGTGGCGTCGGGTTCCGGCCCTCCGGGATAGCGGGAGGTAGGAAGCCTCGGCGCCGTGTGCCAGCCCTTCAATGTGCTTCCGTCAAAAAGGGCCCTTCCCCTGTCCGCGCCTGCCATATCAGCCTCCTGTAAAAAATTGTGCAACGGAAAGTTGCTCCCCAACTGAAATTTCATACTAGACAGCCATCCCAAAAATTGCTAGTGTCTAAAACAATCCTCTGGGCCCGGCCCGGCGTGGGCTTCGTCCATATGTAAGGATGAAAAGGATTATCATGAACAACCCGAAAACAATCGCTATTACCGGCGCTTCCCGGGGCCTTGGCCTTGTGATGACCAGGGACTTCCTTGCCGCGGGAGATGTAGTCTATGCCCTTGTCCGGAACAACGGAAAGGAGCTTCCTTCCCTTTTATCGCAGTTTCCCGGTACTCTGGTCCTGGTGCCCTGCGACGTGGGTTCCACCGAAAGCGTGAACAGGGCGGCGGAAGCGGTAAAAGCCCGCACGGATCATCTTGATATGCTCATCAATAACGCGGGCGTCAATTTTGATTTGGGGCATCTTGTCGATTATACCCAAACCGATTTTGACAAAATGGACAAGACCTTCAATATAAATGTTGCGGGAGTTATGCGGGTGGTAAAAGCCTTTGATCCGCTTTTGCGCGAGGGAAGCTGGTCTTTTGCCATATCTTCCGGCGCGGGAAGCATAGGCCGGAACCCCGCCACCGAGGTTGAAATTGCCTACCGGGTATCCAAGGCGGCCCTGAATATGGCCTTTCGCCTTTACAGCAACACAATACACAAGCGCAAGGTGCGGACCCTGCTTATCGATCCCGGCTGGATGCGGACCGATATGGGCGGGCCGCGCGCTACCTGCGATCCGGAAGAAAACGGCCGCCTCATCGTCGATCTGCTTGCATCCGCGAATACCCTGAGCGAAGACGTTCTTTTTGTCGATTTTCACGGGAAGGAAGTCCCCTGGTAAACGGCCCGCGCGGCCGTTGTCGATTCAAGAATAAAAAAATCAAAAAAAGCAAGATTTGAGAAGTTTTGGCAATTATTGATGAGCGCGGTTTTTCTCCGGGGTGTATAATAATGTGTTTTCCGCAGGGAAAACTTGATATTTTTAGGAGGCATGATGATGAAGAAAGTGGCTATATGGCTGTTGCCGGTTCTGCTTGTCTGTATGGCGTTGCTGCCCGGATGTCAGAAGAACGCAAATGTGGCGGGCGGGGGCTCCAAAGAGCTCTTGAAGTTCTGGTATCCCTTTGGCGGTGATTCCGAAAAATGGGAGCTGTGGGTTATCGATGAATTTATGAAGGATAATCCCGGGTATACGGTGGAATCTACCTATGTGCCGGAAGGGGCAGGGATTCGCAACGGGAAACTCATGGCGGCCATCAATTCGGGGGATGTGCCCGACCTTATTGAAAGCGACGCACTGGCCGAAACCTATGGCATGGCGGCGCAGGGAGGGTTTGAGCCCCTTGACGATGTCTTTAAGGAAGTAGGGATCAATATGGACAATATTAATCCCGCCGTTATCCCCCTTATGAAGTACAACGGGGTCACGTATATTTTCCCCCACAATACGGATACCATCCTCCTTTTCTACCGTACCGATCTTTTTGAGGAAGCGGGGCTGGACCCGTCAAACCCGCCCAAGACCATCGCCGAACTGGACGAATATGCCCAGAAGCTGACCGTTTCCAGCGGCCAGGATGTGACCCGCTATGGTTTTATCCCCTGGCTTGACGCCGGCGCGGACGCTCCTACCTGGTACCGCCAGTTTGGCGCCAGTGTGTACAACGATTCGACCGATACGCTGACCCTGGCAAACCCCGCTGTTGCGCGGGTGTTTGAATGGCAGCGCTCCTATGCCCAGCGGCACGATCCTGAGCGGATGCGGGCTTTTACTTCCAGCCTTGGCGCGGCCTTTTCCCCGGACCATGCCTTTATGCAGAGCAAGGTGGCCATGACGGTGATAGGGAACTGGTTCTGTAACGCCCTTCGGATCTACGCTCCGGATACCAAATTCAACGTAGCTCCCATTCCGGCCATTGACGCCGCGCATTACGGCGGCTGCAGCCTGACCGGCAACAACTACGCGTCTCCCAAAGGCGCGAAGAATGTAAAGGCTGCCGTGGTTTTTGCCGATTACACCGAGCAGAGCAAGATTCTGGAAGACAATAACGCCCAATGGCGTTCTCTGGGTGTCTACAAGGGGGCGTTTGAAGGATTGTCCCTTTACGAGAACAAAGATCCTTATCTGATGGTGTGTATTGACGTAACCTTTAACCAGAATTCCGGGCAGTGGGTGTTGTCTCCCATAACCAACCTGCTGAACGACCGTTTGACGGCTTTCCGGGATGAGGCGATCTACACCAATAACGACATCATGAACGGCCTGCGCGGCGTTGAAACCGCCCTGCAGACTGAGCTTAACCGGGCCTTGCAGAGGCAGTAGGCGGAAGGTTCCCCGCGGCGGCGGGCAGATTTGCCGCGTTTGCGCGTAAATCCCGAAAATCGCCTTCCGGGTGGTTTTTTGCCCAGAGGCCGCGGCGGGGACTGTTTTGCGGCGGAAGTTGTTCATAACGGAGGGTAATAATGGTGAAAGTTGATTCCCTGCCGAGATTGCTAAGGAAAGGGGTGAGCCGTTACGCTGAACTCCTGATGCTGTATGCCATGTTGATACTAATGGCGCTGGTGTATGGAGTTCCTTTTTATTGGCTCATAATGAGTTCCCTCAAGACAAGTACGGAACTTTTTACAACGCCGGTAGTGTGGTTCCCCAAACAGCTTCAGTGGGGCAATTATCTGCGGGCCATTTTTGCCTTTCCCTTCTTTTTGTATCTGCGGAATACCCTCTTTATCGTCGGCTGTAACATTGTCGGTTCCGTCTTTTCCGCCACTCTTGCCGGGTACGGTTTCAGCCGGATTAAATGGAAGGGCCGGAATTGGGTATTCATAATTGTCCTTATGACGATGATGCTGCCCTTTCAGGTAATCATGATTCCCCTTTTCATGGTATTCCAAAAGCTCCGCTGGATAGGGACCTTCGCGCCCCTTACGGTAACCCCTTTTCTTGGGAACGCGTTTTTTATCTTCCTCATGAGGCAGTTTTTTCTTACCATTCCAGAGGCCCTGTCGGAGGCGGCGTTTATCGACGGCGCGGGTGAGGCGCGTATCTTTTCCCAGATATGCCTGCCGCTGGTCAGGCCGGCGGTTACCACCGTGGCCATCTTCGCGTTCCTCAATTCATGGAACGATTTCCTGGGCCCTCTGCTCTTTATGACCAGGGACAGGCTGTATACCCTTTCCATTGGCGTTCAGCAGATTATGCACGCAAACGATCCCCGCTGGAATTTGCTGATGGCTATCGGCGTTTTAATGACGCTTCCGGTGCTGATTATTTTCTTCCTTTTGCAGAAGTACTTTATTCAGGGTATTTCCTTTGAAGGCATCAAGGGCTAGGGGGTACAGGATGACGGGTGCAAAATTGCGGGAAATCCGCACCTTGCGGAACGGGCTGATATTTATTTCTCCCTGGCTGGTGGGCTTTTTGGGGTTTACCCTTTACCCGATGTTACGGGCGTTTTATTTTTCCTTTACCGATTATTCGGGATTACTGCGGCCTCCTGTGTTTACCGGTCTTGAGAATTACAGGAACATGTTCCTTAGCGATACAATTTTTATTACGGTTGCAAAAAACACCCTGTTTATGGTATTCGCGGGTGGTTCCCTTATTATTTTGACTACCCTTATCATAGCTATCCTGCTGGACAACAAGAACCTCAAAGGTTTTGCGGGATTCAGGGTTCTTTTCTTTCTGCCCACGCTGGTGCCTACCATCATATTGTGCATCCTGTGGATATGGCTCTTCAATGTGGATTCGGGGCTCATCAACAGCATTTTGGCGTTTTTCGGCATCCGGGGGCCCGGCTGGCTCGCGAGCCTGACATGGTCCAAGCCCGCCCTTATTATCATGCGGACATGGGTTTCCGGCAATCTTATCATTATTTTTCTGGGCGGGCTTCAGGACATTCCCCGTGATCTGTACGAAGCGGTGGACATTGACGGCGGCAATCTTTGGCACAAAATCATCCACATTACCGTGCCTATGATCAAGCCCATTATTCTTTTCAACGTGGTCAACACCATCAATGGTCTTATGCAGATGTTTGTGGAGCCTCTTACCATGACCAGCCGGGGAGGGCCGATGGACAGGACGTATACCTACGCCCTGTATGTTTATCAGAATGCCTTTACCTACGGAAACATGGGATACGCCTGCGCCCTTTCCTGGGTAATGCTGGTTATTACCATGCTGTTTACGGTAATATCCCTTAAGTCGGGCGGGTATTTTGAAGAGAGGGAAAATTACTGACGGATAAGCCGCAAGGCCGGCCTGTTTTGAGGCGGCCGGAGGCGGTCTTTTGGGCGCCGGAATGTGATACGGATAAAGGCGGCTATGGAAATTATTCAATAACTCTGGTTATTGAACAAATTTATTATACTGAGGAGGACTAAGAAAGATGGGGAAAATTACAGGTATCGCGCATATCGCGATAACGGCAAAAGACATGGACAAGTCTCTTGATTTTTATACGAGAGTGCTTGGTTTCAAAAAATCCTTTGAAATTAAAAATCCGGAAACAGGAGCGCCCTGGATAAACTACCTGTACATAGGCAACGGCCAGTTTGCGGAACTTTTCTATAACGGCGCCAAGGATAATCCCTGGAAGGAAGATCTGCGCGGCTTTAGTCATGTCAGCCTTTTGGTCGATGATATTCATTCGGTTGCCGAAAGAATAAAAAAAGAGGGAGGGGTGTTTACCAGCGGTCCCGTGCAGGGCTGCGACAACAACTGGCAGGCCTGGATAACGGACCCGGACGGCATCCGGATTGAGCTTATGCAGATTGTCGAAGATTCGCCGCAGCACAGGGCGGTTCAAGA
>JAISEB010000312.1 GCA_031264395.1 Treponema sp.
TTAATCACGTACTACGAATCGCTTTTTCGTGCGAATTTACGTAGCTGGAACATTAACGAATTAGGCAAGAAAATCTACTCATACATTGATAAAGAGAAAACTAAATGAAAAGAGTGATGGGAAGTGGGCTGATACAGTAAAATTCGCGGAATAAGTATTTTTTGTATGCTATCCAACAGCCGTCCTTCGGGGCGGCTTTTTTTATACCCAAAGGTAAGAACCCATCATTTCCGGGAGGAAAAATCATGAAAAGAATGAAAGTGTTATTGGTATCTGTTATTATTTTTATGGCCGGCGGGCTTATGAAGGCCCATAGTCAAATAACGGCCGTTTGGGCTGCTGCCACAGATGCACTTCTTCAGGAAACGCATCTTGATCAAGTTATATATTACGCCCAGTCCATCGGCCAAATGGTTGACAGCGCCATCGATACTTATAACACGGCGCAGAATATAATCAAAATGGGCCAACTGGCCTACCAGAACCTCCAGGGCGTTGTAAATGTGCGGGATTTTGACGACTTCATGTCCTGGTATAACCGGCAGCTCTACCTTGAACGGCAAATCGAAAGTACATTTAGCGGCATGGGTGTCTCTATCGGCGGGAAAAAATATACCTTTGCCGAAATGGACGATATGGGCGACGCGCTGAAAACGTCGTATGTCGATTTTTGGAAGAATGACTTTTCCCCCGCCCAGCGGCAGGAAATGTGGCTCAACCTGGGCCTTTCCCCCGGAAATTACGCCTATGTCCAGACCTGGAAAGAACGGGAGAAAGAACTGGCCGCCAGCGCCCTCACCAAGCTTCAGGCCCTTAATGAACGCTACATGGAAACCATGAGAAGGCAGCGTGAAAACAAAAATAAACTCATGGCGGACAAGCTTGCGGACCCGGAGGGTAAAATGGGTGAGAAAGATATGCTTACGCTCATCCTGGAAGAACAGATGGATACCAACAGGGCCATTCAGGAGGCCACCTATGACCAGGCCGAGGCAAACGCCCGGGCCGTCGCGGCGGAACGGCTGAACGATGTTCCCCCCAATCCGCCGCGCCTTTCGGAAATGTGGGGCGAGGAGCTGTTCAGCCCTATCGCTGAGGAGTAAGTATGGGTACGCTCAACAACGCCTATTTTTTTGTCATCGACAAAATTATTGACCTCCAGGCGTTTTTTATAAAAGAAGCCTGGGCCATAGGCAGGATAGTCCTGCTCATCTCCCTCATTTCCGCGGCCATTAATTACGCCGTCAACGGAACGGGGCTTAAGGAAAACCTGGTCAAGATAGGGAAAGCCCTGGTCTTTTTTATTGTCATCATGGTACTATACCCGAGAATTATCGGCCATATTACCTTCTGGACTTTTGACCGGGCCCAGGCCAGCACCTTCCTTTCGATTGAAACCTATCTGGCGGATTCCCGCGAGGCCATCGCCGTCAGCGCCGAAGAAATTGATAACCCCGTCAAAACCTACGGAAAAGAGATCATGAAATCGGACAAGGTGTCCGGCATTGGTGATCCCCGGGAATTTTTCACGGATCTCCTCGTAACCCGGCAGCATGGCAAAATGGAATACACCTGTATCGCCCCCGCGGCGGCCATGGAATGTATTTTGCTGATTGCCGGGGCATGTATACGCTCCGCGGATGAAGCGCCCAGAAACGGATTTGGGATCCCCGATCTTGGCAGAGTTGTAGTCGGTTTACTCTGCGGTTTTTTTGTGATTGTTACCGGCATCCTGTCCATATTGGAATACCTCATGGCCTTTTTGGAGTATATATTTATCACCAGCGTCGGCATCATTTTGTTCCCCCTAACCCTCTGGGAAGGCAGCAAGTTCATGGCCGAAAAACTTATCGGCGCGATTTGCGGATTTTTTCTCAGGCTGCTCTTTTGTAATATCTGTATTTTTCTTATGCTCTACGGTTTTATGTCCCTGGCAAAGGGCTATACCGCGAAGCCCTTTACCGGCCAGCCCGATGAAATCGTTACCGTGGTGTTTATTGGTTTTCTTTTTTTCTTTTTGTGTAAGAGCGCCCCCGGCCTGGCCCAATCCCTTCTCACCGGAACACCGAGCCTCAACGCGGCGGGCGCTATCGGCGCGGCGAGCGGGGCCATCGCGGGCGCCGGAGCGACCCTGGGCGTGGCGAAAATGGCGAGCGGCGCGATTGCCGGAGGCATGGCAAAAACCGCTTTCGGCGGCGCGGGGGCCATTGCCCAGGCGGCCGGCGCGGCCGGGGCCGTCGGCGATCTCGGCGGTTCCGCCGGACAGAAGGCCGGGGCTTTTATGAGCAGCCTGGGCGGCAGCGCGAAAGAAGCAATTAAGGCGTCCTCCGGCGATCTGGCCCGCAGCCTTATCGGCGGAGGCGGAAAGGACGCGGGAGGAAGCGGCGGTTCCGGCGGCGCGGGAAGCGGTATTAACCGTCACAGCGAGCGTCAGAAATTTCTGGGGCAGACAAACGCCGACGGCTCCAAAAAAACATTTGGCGAGTACCTGGCGGCCCGGCATGAAGCCGGAACCAATGCCGGGCTTGACCGCATGGTTAAGAAAGAACAAAAGGATAATCAAGCCTGATGCCTCCCCCGCATAAAAGTACCGCCTATAAGCCCATTGATATTCCCAACCCCTTCCGGGAAGGCCAGGACAAAGCCTATGCCGACATCCTCCAGGACAAAATGAAAGAACTGAAATGGTGGCGTGGCACCGGCGCGGGACATCTTGTCCTCTTTTTTATCTGTTTGTGTTTTTTCATATACGCGGTGAATTTGCAGAAAACCGTGCCGGTATTGGTGAATGTCATGCCCTCGGGGGAAGCGCAATATCTTGGCGAGGTACGGCAGGGCGCGGCGGCTCCCGTTCCCGAGGCGGCTGTCCAGTACCAGGTACGAAAGTTCATTACCAACCTCCGGTCAATTTCCATTGACCCCCAGGTTCTCTATAACAACATCGATGAATGTTACGCTATGGTCACAAACAGCTACGAACCCATTATGACCCGGTCTCTTCGCGGCGCGTCCCCCTTCGATTTAGTGGGTAAGAACCGGCGGTCGGTGGAAGTTGAAAGCGTTCTGAAAATCACCGGATCATCCTATCAGATCGACTGGCGTGAAACGATAACCGACAATACGTCATCACGGAAGACCTCCCGGATGAGGGCGCTCGTAACCGTCACGCTGCTTCCCGTAACCGATGCCACTATCAGGAAAAACCCGCTGGGTATCTATATCGAAAATTGTGAGGTAACCGAATTATGAGGCGGATTCTTTGGGCGCTTGTGCTGCTCTCCTCCTGTGCTACCGTTGATATGGAAAAACGTGTCAGGACCGGCGCCGGAACATCGCGGGAAAGAAATGAACCGGTAGTCATTACCGTACCGGTGGAGACGACGCCGGAACCGCGGATCATCGAAATCGAAAGGCCGGTGTATACCCCGCCCGTCGGCGCGGCCCCGCCTTCCCGTGAAACGGGCAGAACCGCGGTACAACAGTCGAACCGCGCCGGAATTCTTGAACCCGCCGAATATTCACGGGCCGCCATGATCTATGACTATCACGCCGATTGGGTCTACGAAATCTATACCCAGCCCCTGCGGGCCAGCGACATCCGCCTGGAGCCGGGGGAACAGGCACTGGAAGCGCCGTTTATTTCCGACAGCGCACGGTGGATGCTTGGCGCCGGAGTCAGCCGGGAAGCGGGGCTGCCGGTACAACACATTTATGTGAAACCCACAGAAATCTCCATTGAAGCGTCCCTCATCATCAATACCGATAAACGGGTGTATCACATCATTCTGAAAAGTTTCCGTGACGTCCACATGCCCATGGTCCGCTGGCGGTATCCTGAAACCGGGATGCCCCATAATTTTATTTCTTCTCCGGAAACGCGGACCCCGGGCGCGGCCGCCGATGCCGCCATGGAAATTGCCGGCATTGATCCCCGGTTCCTTTCGTTTAATTACCGTATCGGATACCGCCTGGGCCGGAAACCGAAATGGCTTCCCGTCCTGGTCTACGATGATGCCAGAAAAACATATATCACCTTCCCGGAACAGGTGTTGCAGCTTGAATTACCGGCGGTCTTTGAAAACCGGAACGATATTATCAATTACCGGGTTGTTGAAAATCTTATCATCATCGACAAATTAATTGAAAAAATAACCGTCAAGATAGAGAAGATCTCTATCATCATCGAAAAGAAAAAGAGATAAATTATGGAACCCCAGGAACAGGAAAACCAAACAAACACTCAGGACTATGAGCTTACACCCGATGATGCCACCGCCTTTGACACCCCGCGGGCGGAACCGAAATTCCTGGATCGAAAAAAACTCATGATGGTCCTTTCTTTTGCTTTTGTTGTCGTAGTGGGCGGGGGGCTCCTCCTGAATGTCAACAAAAATAAAAAACAGAATGATCAGACGGCGTCTACCGCCGCCGCGGCCCGGTCGCCCGCGGAGTTCCTGCGAACCCAGCGGGATCGGGCGCTTGCGGTCCGTCCGGACGAAGCCGCCCAGCCCATCCCGGATCCTGTAGGGGATCGTGAACCGGTAAACAGTATGGATTCCCGGCCGTACCAGGGAAGTACCCTCCCCCGGCCCGACCGGCCGTCCGCGCCTCCGCCGCCCGCGCCGCAGGGCACAGCGCAAGGCGCCGCGCCCCCGTCCGGCCCCGATCCTCTCCTGGCGGCCCAGCGGTCGCCCCTGGTGCCCCCGGCCATTGAGGGGAGCCTTTTCGGCGGCCGGAACGCCGCGCCCGCGGAAAACGACTTAGGCGCGTATGGCGGCCAATCGTACCGTACCGCCCAGACCCCCGGCCAGGCCGCCGCCAATGACTATCTCGCCCAGGCGCTGGCCGCCCGGCAGTCTATGACCCCGGCTGTTGCCGCCGCTTCCAGCGCGGCCGATCCCTATGCCCTGCAAAACGCGCAGGACAACAAACAGGCTTTCTATCAATCCGGCGGCGGCGCGGCCGCTGCCGGGTATTACCTGGGCGACAACGCTATCTGGATCGGGACCATGGTGCCCGGCGTTCTGGAAACCGGGATCAATACCGATTTACCCGGCGAGGTCCTGGCCAGGGTAACCGGGAACATCTATGATTCCCTGACCGGCAAAAATCTTTTAATCCCCCAGGGAACCATCCTTATTGCTCATTACAATAGTTCCGTTTCCTATGCCCAAAAACGGGTGCAAATTGTATGGGACACCCTCATCCGGCCCGACGGTTTCCTGCTCGACCTCGCCGCTATGAACGGGGTAGACCGCATGGGGTTCAGCGGGCAGGAAGCGGAATATCACGAAAATTGGTTCGAATACCTCAAGGCGGCCGGCATCATCGCGCTGTTTTCCATCGCGAATGCCCAAATGACTGCGGAGACCGCGAAGTACGCGAGTTCCGAAACCGCCGCCGCCGTTGCCGAGTCAAATACGCAGTTTGTAAACCAGATGGGCGGCAATTTTGTTTCACGGGCTATGAACATCCAGCCCAGCCTCACCGTGGAAAGCGGTACGGTAATCAACATCATGCTCAATAAATCATTGTACCTCCCCCCGCTTGAGGATTACCGCGTTTCACAAAAATACCGCTTGGAGTAATATATGAAACTTAAATCAAAACCCGTTCTGTTTATTTCCCTGGGCGTCAATTTTCTTTTTATCCTGTTTTTTGTTCTGGCCCTCTCACAAAAGACTTCGTCCATTTCTTTTTATGATCCCCGCGACGGGATAGAGCGTTCTACCGCCGGAACGCTGGTCAGTGTCCCGCTTTTTGGGGAAGTGATCTTCAACCCCGTGGAAATTACGCTGCGTAAAGGGGAAACCGCGGTTATGCAGTTTTCCGCGGTCTTTCAGAACCGGCAGGCCAATTATCTTATCACCGCCATCTATGATCATGAAATCATTGCGACCGCGCCTACCGGGTTCGGCATTCTCATTACCGCCCGTGAGACGGGAGAAACCGTTATGCAGACCCTGGGAGATAACGGATTCCGTGATATTGCCCTGGTAAAGGTTATTGAATGAAAATGATTCCCCTTGTTATGGCGCTGATATTCCCGGCCTCCCTTCCCGCCCTTGATGTATGGACCCACCCGGAAGCCGCGGAAAAAAACTCCCTGTTCCTCGATGTGCATTTCTCGTCCCTCGCGTTCGAGTCAGGATTTGCCATTGGTATTGATACCCTTGAGTTTCACCTTGATTATATGCCGCCCATCCCCCTGCCGTTCTCCCTGGGCGTCTACCTAAAAGCCCCAAACCCGAACCTCAAAAATTTCGGGGCGCGGCTCGGCTATCATTTTGACGTGGCGGACCGGAAGACCGACATCTATTTCTTTTACGCCTTTGACTTCGGTTTTTTACGGAACAGCCTTTTGGCCGAACATGGGGATGAGGAACAGCCACTGCGTCTTTACGATTTTCGCGCCGGCGTCCGGCGTGTATTTAACCGGTATTTTTGCATGGTACTTGAAACCGATTATAAAATTTCGGGCGTCTTATTCGGCGTTGCGATAAAAATTCTATAAATCACAAGGAGTAAGGTATGAACACGATGAAACGGAAAGCAAGTTTTTTCCTCGTTCTCATGGCGGCCCTGTTTTTCCAGGCCTGCGACATGGAGTATATTCTCCCCGCCATTAACGGCGGTCAGAATGACGCGCCTTTGCCCCTGAGCCCCGATGAAGAGGAGCGGGCGCTGGAAGAACTAAAAAATACCGGGCATTATCTCCAGCTCCTCCATCTCCCCAGGGGGACATTGGCGGAATTTATTTCAGCCGTTGCCGTCAGCGATGGCGGCCGGACGGTCGCTCATCTTACCAATAAAACCCCTGTCCTGATCGAAAGCGAATCATCGTATTCCAACGCCTATCTGCCGCTTGCCGTTTCCGGGGAACAGGAATTTACCCGGACCGGCCAGTTTTATGTCGCCTTTACCGTCAATATCGATGCCCTCACCAAGATCATCGTACCTCTCAGCAGCCGGGTATTGGTGGAATTCACCGGCGGCCACGGCATCCTGGATATAGAAAAACTTGTCAAAGAACAGGAGGATGTAGTCATCGTCGATGACGATCCCGAATCCGAAGAAAAAATTGACGAGCAGATCGAAGACATCATAAATTCAGGGGGCTACATCAAATTCGTCAACCTCCCCCGGAATATCTCCAGTATCGCGTTTTCCAATATCTCCGTTTCCTCCGCCTCCGTACTTGCCCAGGGCGGCAACTACCAAACTATCGCCGTCAAAAAACAGACGGTGACCAGTGACGCCTATGTTCCCCTCACACCGCGCCGCGCGGAAAAATTTTCCGAGACCGGTACATTCTACACCGCCTTTACTATCACCGTTGACGCCCTTACGCAAATCACCTCGGGTCCCAACCCCGGTATCCTGGTCTATTACCAGGACGGAGCCGCCGAAATTGATGTTGCCAATCTCCCCTCCGGAAACCAGGGAACCGATCCCGGCGGCGGGGACGATACCCTGGACGATTTTAAAAAGAATGAACGCTACCTCACCCTTATGAATCTTCCCCAGGGTACACTGGCGGAACATATTTCGGGCCTCAACATCAACGACGGCAGCCGGCCGGTCGCCCGGTCAAGCGGCGGCGCCCCGCTTATAGAAAAAGTTTCGGTCTATTCTAACGCCTATCTGCCTTTGACGACGCCCGGCGGGCAGGAATTCACCCGAACCGGCCAGTTTTATGTCGCCTTTACCGTCCAGGTAGACGCCCTTACAAAAATTGTGGTTACCGCCAATCATAAGGTACTGGTACAATTCACCGAAGGCCGCGGCGTCCTGGACATCGAAAAGCTCATTAAAGAACTCAATGATGTGGTAGTCACCGATGATGACCCCGAAATCGATGAACAAATTGACAACATCATAAATTCCGGGGGCTATATCAAATTTATCAACCTTCCCTGGAACGTATCAAAAACAAGTTTTACCAACGTTACCGTTTCTTCCTCCTCAATAATCGCCCGGTGTTCGGATTATGAAGCTATCGCGGTCAAAAGAAACGTGGTTACCAGTGAGGCCTATGTCCCCCTTGCGCCGGTTCGTTCGTCCCGGTTTACCGAAACCGGTTCCTTTTTAATCACCTTTTCAATCAATGCCGATGCCCTCACGCAAATTATCGTCGATTCCTCTAACGCGATCCTGTGCACATTCCAGGACGGCGCGGGGGAAATTGACATCATTAATATTCCACCGCCCCCGGGAACGCCTCCGAAACTCCCCCATTGCCTGACTATCTACGGTATTCCCCCAACCGCCCAGCCTTCAAACTTTTCTGATGTCCTCATCTACAATTCATCAGGTATCGCGGCCAAGTGTCCGGACTACACAAAAATAACCATTCAGCCTTTTGATGGGCAGTATGCGGCCATCATCCCCCTGGTGTATGACAATAACCGGGCTTTTAACGGCCAGGACTTTGCGGATTCCGGTATACTCATTGTCGCGTTTACCTTTGTTAATGACGCCGTTCAAAGCGTTGTTATCACGCCAAAACACAATCTTCTGGTAGAGTTCTCCACCGGCAGCGGCATCGTTAATATCAATGACACCCCCGCCATCCCCCATAACTATTTTACCATTTCAGGGCTTCCGCCTAACACGCAGGAATTGAACATCAGCGATGTTTTTATTTGGGACCAGTCCGGAAAAATCGGCAAATGCGAGGATTATAACCTTGTCCTCCTTGAAAGCACGGATACATCTTCGACCCTTAAAATACCGCTTATGTATACCGAAGTGGACAAAATCTTTGAGGAGACTGGCCATTATTATGTCAGTTTCGACCTCAACATTGACGCGCTGACCAGGATCCTCGCCGCCGATACCAACAAGGCACTGGTTACCTTTGCCGCGGGAAACGGCATCCTTGATGCCGGTACTTTGACCACCCTGCCGGTTCCCTACCTAACCATTATCGGGCTTCCCTACAATACCGCCAGGGGCAATTTCGCCGACGTGTTCGCGTATAACGCGGTTGGAAAAGTCGCCAAATGCGCGGATTATCAGGAAATCATCATTACCAAAAACTCAAATTCCGCTTCGGCCATGATCCCCCTGGTCTATAATGATAACTCAAAAGAGTACTTCCGCGATTCAGGGGAATTTGTTGTTACCTATACCATCAATGTGGACATCAATACCCAGATCATCAAAACCCGTGATGACGCCCAGCCGGCGCTCTTTACCGACGGTTCCGCGGAGATAAATCTCTCCTTCGACCGCGGCTATTTCTCAGGTGGCCTCCTCAACCCGAACGATACCACTCCGCCGGTTATCGCCCGAGGCACCATCTTTGAAATAAACGGCAGTTACGCCCAGATAAAAACGAATACCCCGGTCTCCACCATCACTGTTCAGAAAACGTCTCTGGTCTACATCTATGCCGGTCAAAATAACGGCTCCATTGAATTTGAGTATTCAACGGCCGCGCCGGTCTTTAACGCGGAAAAGAACGGGTACTATCTGGAAAACAAGCGGGCACTGTACAAACTGGTGTACATCAAGGATACGGCGGATCGCTACTTCGCTAAAACCTATATCGCCGATTCCTTTACCCATCTCACCTACTTCACCCTCTCAAATTATAATCCGGGCGGCCTCACGGATAGTGTCTTTTCCCTTTCCGGAAACGGCAATCCCTATTCCCGGACGCTTACGCTTTCCCCCGGCGCGTATCTCATAGCCCTTACCGGCGCGGGAGGCGGCGGGGGCGGCGGTATTGACGGAGTAGATGATCGGAACCGGCACGGCGGCGGCGGAGGCGACGGCGGCTGTATCTCCGAACTGGTCATTGTCACCGAAACTACTTCCGTAACCGTCTTCACCGGCCAGGGCGGTAACGGCTCCGCCGCTATTACCTGGGGCTTGTTTCAGGGGGCCGGAGGCGGCGGGGGCGGCAGCGGAACCTTCGTTTATACCCCGCTTGGCTATTTTCTCACCGCCGGAGGCGGTGGCGGAGGCGGCGGGGGCGGCGCCAATGACGGAGGGGGCGGAGGCGGAGGCGCCGGCGGCAGCGGCGGCGCGGGAGGAGCGGGCGGCAAAGGCGGCGATGACGGGATAGGCAGCATCGGAAGCGCGGGAGGCAACGGCGGCGGCGCTCCGGTATCCTACACTGTTTTCCCCAACAACTTTTCATGGGGTTATAACGGCCAGGGACACGCGGGCGACGATGGCGGAAAAGACGGCGGTCCCGGTGCACCGGCCGCTTTCAAGAACCTTACCTATGACTTCTGGTCAAATACTAATGATGCCAACGGCCAGGGGGGCGACGGATCGCATTGGGAAAATGGCAAGAACGGCGGACATGGCGGGAATAACCGGACCGCTGCCCGCGGCGGCGGCTCCCCCGGAGGAACCGGCGGTCTACCGTCCGACAGTCAACAGTCCGCCGGAACCAAAGGCGGCAACGGATCAATACAGATTCTCAGAGTTTTCTAATCCTTCCCGGTAAAATATTTTTTCTATCCTCTAAGACGCACAGCCGTTCCCGGAATACCCCGGGAACGGCTTTTTTTTATTTCCTCCCAAGGGTAAGAGCTTTTATTTTTAATGGGGAGTGTTACTAGTAACACTCTAAGGGAGGAGCGCCATTTCAGAAAAGCAACAGACGGCCGTGCCGGAACAGGATTCCTCGCCGGCCTATTATGCCGTTATCCCCGCGGTTGTCCGTTACGACCGCACGCTGACGCCAAACGCCAAGCTTTTATATGGCGAAATAACCGCCCTCTGCAACAAGCGGGGGTACTGCTGGGCCGGCAATGCCTATTTTGCCGATCTCTACGATACCAGCGAACGATCAATCATCCGCTGGATCAACGCCCTCCAGGCGGCGGGTTATATCCAGGTCGGTTTTATCACGGTCCCCGGAAAAAACGCGGTTCAGAGCCGCCGTATCAGGCTTACGGATTTTCATACCGGGGCCGTTCCGAATGACGATCCTCCCGGAAGTCCTGTTCCGGATGATCACGGCCCGGAACGGGAGTCCGGGGAACCGCCTCCGGTAACGGCGGAAACCGGTTTACCGGGGGGTGGTGACAAAAATGTCACCACCTATGGACAAAATTGTCAGGAGGGGGTGACATTTTTGTCAGGGGGGGATGACAAAAATGTCATACATAATATTACAAGTAATATTATAAAAGATTCTTCTTCTTCCCCGGAGAAGCCGGATCAGGAACCGGATGGGGAAGAAGCGGAAAAACCGGTTTTTAAATCCAAAGAGGAACTCAAGGCCGCCTTCCACAAAATTAACCCGCATCTCATCTTTCATTCGGCCTTTTATGCTCAAGCCGCCGCGTTTCTGGCCTCCCATGATTTTTCCGATGATTATCTCATCTGGCTCTATGAATTTTGCCGTGCGCATGAACCAAAAAACCTTGCCGGTTTTTATTTTAAGCTTTTTTTCTCCGAACAGGCGGTGGAACTTTTTCTCAGAGCGCAGGAAGAACGCGCGCCCCCGGCGCCGGTTTCCTGTCCGGCTTGTGGATGTAAACATAATCCCGGCCTGGATTGTCCCTGCTGCGGGCTTGGGCAATCCGCAACGCCGGAAACAATCATCCGGCACACCTTGTTCTGGAATCTTCCCGAGGAGAAGAAATCCTCTTTTGTCCGCCGGCAGGAGGAAATTCTGAATTCCGGACTCGACTTTCAAGTACGGGTCGAAAACCTTAACCGGCTCCGCCGTGAATACGGACTTGCCTGAATGGTAACCGTCACCATCCCGGATAAAAACAGTTTCTACTCTCTTTATGCCGATGGGCCATTTAGACAAAAAAAATATATCAGGGAAGCGGGACATACCCTCATTTCTTTTGACCGGGACGCGGTGGTGTTTCTTTACTACACCTACCCCACCCACCGGGAGGCTTGCGCCGTCAGAAACACTTCGTCAGGTTCCCTGCTGCTCCCCGGTCTTTCAAAACAGGTCTCCCTGCTTTTCTCCGTCCATGCTTCCAGGGTTGACAAGCTACGCCGGGCCGTTGCGTTCCTCAACGCCAACGCCGGAGGCGCGTATTCCTGGAACGACGGATTTTACATTCGTCTTGGTTTCATTCTCTCTTTGCGGGGGAAAATCAATTATCCCGCTCTTCGTAAACTCACCGGTGATACGGCCGGGAATAGGATAAATTATTTTTAAGGAGTTTATCATGTTTATTCTTGCGGAAAAACCTTCGGTGGCCGCAGCCTTTGCCCAGGCGCTTGGCGTCGAAAAAAAAGGCGGCTGTTGGGAAAATAACGAACATTGCGTTGTCAATGCCCTGGGCCATCTTCTGGAAAATTACGCCCCCGAGGATTACGAGCCGTCATTAAAAAAATGGTCGCTTGATACGCTCCCCTTCATCCCCGGCACGATCAGGTTCAAGGCCGTGGAAAACACGAAAGCCCAGCTTGACCTGGTGCAAAAATGTTTCGTCCGGCACATGGACGATCCCTTCCTCCTGGCCACCGATGCCGAGCGGGAAGGAGAGCTCATCGGCGCGGAAATTCTTGAGTACGCCGGATTTCGCAATTACCAAACCGCCCGCCGCTTCTGGGTCTCCGCGGCCCTTACCGGTGAGGTTATCCGGGAAGGCATTAAAAACGCTAAACCCCTGGCTGATTACGTTTCCTACAAAGATCAGGGCTATGCCCGCCAGGCCGCCGACTGGCTTGTCGGCATGAACATCACCCGCCTCATTTCCCTGAAATCCGGAAAGACCCTGCACTTTGGCCGTGTCCAGACCGCCGTCCTGGCCGCCGTGTATGAGCGGGAACAGGGGATCAAAAACTTCAAACCCGAATCCTATGTTGAGGTTACCGCAGTACTGGATACCGGCAAGCCCCTTCCCCTGAAACTCCGCAATCCGGACAATGAGGAATTCCCCGCCCGGTTTCCCGCGGGCGCCCCTATCCTCTCCGAAATAGCGGCCCGGAAAACATCCATGACTTCCGGGAAAATTACCGATCTCAAAAAAGACAAAAAAATTATTCATCCTCCCCAGCTTCTAAACCTTACCGCCCTCCAGAAAGAGGCCAATAAGAAATTTTCCTACTCTCCGGAGCAGACCCTCTCCATTGCCCAGGCTCTGTATGAAAAGCACAAATGTTTATCCTACCCCCGTACCCCTTCCAGGGTTATGGGAGACGAAAATGTGGAATTGGTGAAGGACATCTTTAACCGGCTTTCCGATTATTATTCCGAATGGTCAACCGGCTCCGATCCCGCCCTTGTCTCTCAGGATAACAAGCGGGTCTTCAATTCCGCCGAACTCGAAGACCACCACGCCCTCATTCCCCTGGCCCCGCTTAGTGCGGCCGCGCCGGAAGAAGAAAACGTCTTTAGCCTGGTCCTCAAACAATTTTTTAACGTCTTTAAACCCGATTATATCTATAATGCCGTAACTATCACCGCGGACATTAAAGGATATGCCTTCTTTGGAAATGCCGTTGAGATGGTTCAACCGGGCTGGAAAGACACGGGGGATGAGGACGGGGATGATGATAAAAAAGAGGAAAAAGACCCGGACTTTGATCCTGATATAACAATCAATGCTGAATATCCTGTTTCTTCAATCACCGCGGCGGAAAAGTTTACCGAACCTAAAAAACATTATACCTTTGCGTCCCTCCTTCAGCTTATGGAGAACCCCCGCGGTGGGGACGGAAAACGCCTGGCGGGCCTGGGAACCCCGGCGACCCGCGGGAATATCCTCAAAAAACTTTTTGACCGCGGATACCTTTTTTTAAAAGGGAAACATATTCTTGTCTCCGAAGACGGCATTTTCCTGGTGGAGAATATCAAAAAAAATGAACTGCTGGCTAATTTTATTTCGCTTCCCGAAACTACCAGGTGGGAAGAAGAACTTCATCAGGATACGGAAAAATTCTTGCGGGATATTAAAAGTTTTTTACAAACCGCCGTTTCCGGCACTTCTATGGAAATGTACCAGGCCCAGCGCAAAAGCCTGGGCAAGTGCCCGCTTTGCGGCGGGGAAGTCTTTGAGGGCAAGAGAAATTATTATTGCGCCGCCTACAAAGAAGGCTGTCATTTTGTCATCTGGAAAGAAATCTGCCAGGCGTCTCTCGGAGCCCCCGATGCCGAGGCGCTCCTCTCCGGGAAAGATACCAAACTTAAAAAATGTAAAAGCAAGGCGGGAAAGGATTTTCAGGCCCGTTTCTTTTTAAAGGATGGAAAAGTTGAAATGCGCTTCGAGGACCGGAAAAAATAATTCTCCCGGAGCATACAAATGAATTTTTTTGATGATTATCTTGATGAGATTATAAGAAAAAAGCGGCGTCAAATTGAAAAGCAGTCTGACCCGGATCTTATCGAGGCGCAAAAAATATTGGATAACAAATTTCCGGGGGCTGAATACGATGAGGCCATGCTGGAACTCATTCAAAAAAAGAAAAACGCCGGGCGCTTCAAAAAATGGATGGTGATAGTCTTGATCAAATTTATCTGCTTTGCCGGCCTTTTTTTCTGGATTGTTACCGGTACATTCAACTTCTCTCTTGCTGATTATTTAACTATCGCCATTGGCGCAGTCGCCTTTGCGGTGTTGCCGTTGCGCAGGATTTTTTGAAAAAGAACATTCCGGGGAGAGGGAAACAAAAAAGATAGCCGATATGGTTTTTTCAGGAGGATAAATTTAAATGAAGAAAGCATGGAAAGCGGTGTGGAATATTTTAGAGATAATGAGCGTTCTGGCAATTTTGACCGGCGCATATATATCAATACGGCATCCGGCAAACGCAAGGATCATATTACCGGTAATAAATGTTCTTGGAATATTGCTTATCCTTGGAAGACTAAAAAAACAATTAGACAATCTTTACGAGAAGGAACATCAGGGAAAAGATAAATCATGATACTTAAATATCCCGGCACAAAAACAATGATAGCCTCATGGATAGTCAGTAATTTTCCGGAAGATTACCAGAATATGACTTATTTGGAGCCATATTTTGGAAGTGGAAGTATTTTTCT
>JAISEB010000319.1 GCA_031264395.1 Treponema sp.
TAAATTCTGGAATATTCAAAAATAAGGCCCGTTGGGCCGGCAATGCGGTTTTGCAGCAGGATCAGGGGAAAAGCCCGTTTTACTTCCAGTATTTTGGCTTTTTCGGCGTCCGTCAGGTAAGTTTCGAGCGTCTCCGTTATTTTGGACCGGGTTAGCCCGTAATGTTTTGACAGTATTTCACAGAGCTGTTCATTTTGAAGATCGAACTTTTCCAGGTTTTCACAAAGCTGAATTGGTACAAAGGAACGGTGATAGCTGATGGGAATGCCGTCGGCGGAACGTTTGCGCTGAATATCGTAAACCAAGGCGCCCTGTTCCAGAGCGAGCTTTTGAGCCACCAGTGCGTTGCACTTTACCCTGCTGACATTCAGAAGCTGCGTCTCTACCATGTACCCCTTTTCTTCAAGCTGGCTTCGGATGCCCCGGTAGGTAAGGGCAGACATGACTATCTTCTCTTTGCACACAAAGGTGCCCTTCCCGTGAATACGGTAAAGGAGGCCGTCATGTACCAGCTGGGTAATGACGGAACGGGCGGTCATTCTGCTGATCTTGTACATTGAACTCAGTTCGTTTTCGGAAGGAATCATGGAATCAGGCTTCCACTCGCCGCTTTCAATTCGTTCTTCTATAATATTCTTTAACTGTACATAAAGCGGTTCGGCAGCGTACCGGTTCAGCGGAGATGCGTCTAAAAGACTCACGAAAAACTCCTTTGCTTTATTGTTCTTTGTATAGTATACTTATTTTGCATTCAACATTCCAGATGCCGCGTTGCCATGAATTCTTTCTTGACACATTGGTATAATCATGTATATACTTGATTATACTTCATGAAAGGGCGGTCTATTATGGTTAAAATGTACACGGTGTTATCCGCGCTGGGATTGCAGGTCATATCCGGGGATGAAGATTATGCCGTCCGGGTTGCCGCGTTTGAGCTGGATATTGACGAAGCCAAAAAACTCCGGGGCGCGGCCAAATATCTTGGCGTCACCGGCGCGTTCAAAAAGGTCATAGATTATTTCAGGATACCCGCCGGCGAAACACCGGCCGGTTTTGAGATAAGGCTGTTTCTGGATGCCGAAGGCGTGGCGCGGGCCGATCTGGCAAGAAATATATCTTACGGCAAAAACGGTAAAAAACGCCCTACGGGCATGCTCTTCTCGGCGGACAGCGCCAATCCCTACGAAATCGCCCCCATAAGCGCTATGGTGGCCAACCTCACCTGTAACCCCGGCATTATCTACGATTTGTTTTTGAACGATCCCAAGGCAAATATAAACAACGAATTCAAAACCAGAGACGAGGTGATGAATGAAATAGGAAAAATTCTGGGGCCGGGGGCCGATATAAGCGTAGAAATCAACGATCCTTTCAGGAAGAGTGACGCCGAAATACTGGAAGAGGCGGAAAAATTCAGGGAAATGCTGTCCGAATACCGGGTAGTCATAAAAGTCCCCCATACCGGCCCGGTAAACAGGGATAACGTCGCAGAGCTTTTAAGGGGGGACAAGCGGTTCTCCGGGAGCTATCGCGATGTTTCGACCAAAGACGCCCTGCGGGGACACAACCTTGCCCTGATGCTCCACGAAAACGGATTCCGGGTCAATTTCACCCTGATGTTCGAACCCTATCAGACGGCGCTGGCCCTTCAGGCCCGGCCTTATTTCATCAACAGTTTTATCCGTCACCGCCTGATACAGACCAAAACCATGGATCGCCTCCTTGAGAATTTCGCTCTGGACGCATCCCCGTCACACCTTGAAGAACTTCGGAATTTCATGCTGAAAAATGATTATTACTCCCGGAACGAAGATGCTACGGATCTCCTGTCGGTTAAAAACAGGGCGGAAGAAATACTGGCATACCGGCAGTTCAATTCCGCTGAAGGTTGTGACGGCCTGGACGGGGTGCGCCACAATTTAAGGCTCCTGCGGGACTGCAACATGGAAAATACCTACCTTATTATTTGCAGCATGGAAGGGGAATCCAATTATCCCGATATACTACGGCTGCTGGTTTCCCCCGAATTTATTGACATGGCTCCCCGGGTAATTATCACCGCGGAACCCGGCTATCTGGCCCGGTTTGCGTCCGCCAATCAGGTTGTTTCATACCTCAGGCGGTTCATGAACGCGGCGGAAGGAGCGGTATAGGAAAGCGTTGCGTGACCCGGAGCGTTACCGGCAGGAAATGCCGGGGTCCGGGCCGTAAAATCCTGAAAGGAGACGAAAATGAGGTACGCGCCATTCGGTAAAACCGGTTTGAATGTTTCCGCCATTACGGCGGGAACCTGGGGCACAGGCGGCGTTGGCTGGGGCGGCGCCGTAAAGGAAAAATCCATAGCGGCAATACGGGCCATGATTGACGGCGGCGTTAACATGATCGACACGGCCCCCTTCTACGGCGTGGGCATCGCGGAAAAAGTTGTGGGCGAGGCGATCAAGGGTTACGATCGTTCGAAACTCTACATCGTCACAAAGGTAGGCGTCACGTTCCCCGACGGTCCTGACGCCATGTGGAAGAAGAACCTGTCCAGGGCAAGCATCCTCAGGGAAATTGACGCGTCGCTCGAAAATCTGGATACCGGGTACATCGATCTGTACGTGGTCCACTGGCCCGACATCGACACCAAAGCGCCGCCCGAAGAGAGTTTTACCACGCTGGCGGAACTCAAAAAACAGGGAAAAATCAGGCATATCGGGGTTTCCAATTTCAGCATAGCGGAGATTGAGGAAGCCCGGAAATATGCGGAAATCGAGGCGTATCAGCCTCAACACTCCATGATATGCCGGGACAACGAGGATATCATGAAATGGACCTGCGATCATGGCATCGCCAATATGGTGTATGCCCCGCTGGGAGCCGGTATTTTAACGGGGCATTACCGCACACTGCCGAAATTCGAAGACAACGACTGGCGGTATCTCTTTTATCCCTTCTTCAAAGAGCCGGTTTTCGGCAGGGTACAGAAGCTGTTAAAAACACTGGATGCAATTGCCAAAGACCACAACGCGCCTGTGTCCCAGGTTGTTATTAACTGGAGCGCCCAGCATCCGCTGGTCGATACCGTCCTTCTGGGCGTCCGTGACGCGGGGCATGCCAGAGAAAACGTCGCGGCGACGGACTGGACGTTGAACGACGCGGAGACGGCGCGGATCAACAAAACCATTGCTGAAACTGTCGATGCGGAAGTTGCCGGATAACTCTGGTTACCGGACAGTTCCGCCGTTTCATAAAAGATTGAATCCCGGGAAGAAGGAGGCTGAATTATGGTAAATCTCGCCAAACTCGACAAATGGGCGCTGGGCAAATGTTTTGATCACAGCGTTCTGCCCAAGAATACCGTGGAAGACGACATCCGCAAGGGCTGCCGGGAGGCGGTAAAGTACAACTGCGCCGCCTTTTATTCCGCGAGCCCTTACTGGACCCCGGTGGTGCTGGAAGAACTCAAGGGCAGCGACGTGCTTCCGGCGACGGGCATAGGGTTCCCCTTTGGCGTCCAGCCTTCCAAGGTAAAAGCCCTGGAAACGGAACTGGCGGTGGAAACGGGATGCCGGGCGGTTGATATTGTCATTAACGCCGGGGCGCTCAAAGACAGGCGTTATGAAGTAATCAAACAGGAACTGCGGGACTTTAAAAAGGCATCAGGCGGAGTGCTGACCAAGGTAATCCTCGATGTGTGTTTTCTTTCCGACGAAGATATTACCGCCGCGTGCAAGATCATTGCCGAAACAGGCTGCGACTACGCCAAAACGGCCACCGGCCACTTTGAGGGACCCACCATGTCCCAGTTTCTGGTAATGAAGAAAGCGTTACAGGGGACCCCGGTAAAACTCAAGGTGGCTGGAGTCAAATTCCCCCGTCCCCAGAACGCCTATGCTTTTCTTCTGGCCGGCGCCGATCTTATCGGCACCAGAGCGGCGGTGGAGATTATCGAAGCTCTGGATCAGATGAGGGAAATCGGACTGGCGCCGAAGTACGAAGGGGCGTAAAAGGAGATTGTGATGGGTCAATATGTAATGGGGATTGATGT
>JAISEB010000347.1 GCA_031264395.1 Treponema sp.
GCCGGCATAGAAGCGTCGCTTGCCGCCGCCAGGCTCGGCCTTTCAACGCTCCTTGTTACCCAGAATCCCGACCGTATCGGGGCGCTTTCCTGCAATCCCGCGGTGGGCGGCCTTTCCAAGGGGAACCTCGTCCGGGAGGTTGACGCGCTGGGCGGCGAAATGGGGAGGCTTATCGACAAAACCATGGTACAGTACCGTGTCCTTAACCGTTCGCGGGGGCCCGCGGTTCAGGCGCCCAGAGCGCAGGCCGACAAGCTGGCCTATCAGTCGGCGGCGCGCCTGGCGCTTGAAAACCAGAAGGGCCTTTCAATCTTCATGGATACCGTGACGGATCTGCTTGTCAGTGAGGACGGAAGGGAGATCCTCGGGGTGAAGACCATGCGCGGGCACAGCATTTCCGCCAGGACCGTGATCCTCGCGGCGGGAACTTTTATGGAGGGGAAGATCTTTATAGGCGAATACGAAGCGGGTGAAGGCCGCCTTGGCGAGGAGGCGGCGCTGGGCCTTGGACGGAGCCTTAGGCGCATGGGGTTCCCCATGGGGCGTTTTAAGACGGGGACTCCCGCCCGTATTGCCGGAGACTCGGTTGACTACGGCAAAATGGAAAGGCAGGACGGGGAAGCGCCCCTTCCCTTTTCCTTTGACGTTGATCCGGGAATGTCTCCCGCCTGTCCGTCCCTTCCCTGCTGGATAACCTGGACCACGGCGGAGACCCACAGCATCATCAGGGAAAACATACACCGTTCCCCGCTTTACGGCGGAAAAATATCCGGCATAGGCCCCCGGTATTGTCCTTCTATTGAAGACAAGGTCGTCAGGTTCCCCGAACGGGACCGCCACCATGTGTTTGTTGAACCGGAAGGGCTTTACACGAACGAAATGTACCTTAACGGCCTTTCAAGCTCGCTTCCCGAAGACGTTCAGGCGGATTTTATTCACAGCATCCGGGGCCTTGAAAAAGCCCGCATAACAAGGCCCGCCTACGCGGTTGAATACGATTACCTTGATCCCCTTGATCTGTATCCGTCGCTTGAGTCCAAGCGCCTTTCGGGGTTTTTTACGGCGGGACAAACCAACGGCAGTTCCGGCTATGAGGAGGCCGCGGCGCAGGGAATTATCGCCGGCATTAACGCCGCGATGAAACTGAGGGGAGAAGCGCCACTGGTGCCGGGCCGGGCGGAAGCCTACATCGGGGTTCTTATAGACGATCTTACCACGGTGGGAACAAAGGAGCCCTACCGCATGTTTACAAGCCGCGCCGAACACCGCCTTATGCTGCGCCATGACACGGCCGACACGCGCCTTACGCCCAGTGCCCGCGAACTGGGCCTTGCCGGGGAAAGGCGCTGGGAGCGTTTTCTTGAAAAGACAAAGGCGCTCGAAGCGGTGCATGAGCTTATCAGGCAGCGGAAGATCCCGGAAGCGCCGGGGTCGGAAATCCCGGAGGACACGGAGGCGGCCGTTCCGTTTCCCGCCGAATGGATTCTGCGGGCGCAGCTGGATCTTAAATACGCGGGGTACATTGAAAAGGAAAAACGGACCGCCGCCCGGAACGCCAAAATGGACGCCGTCAAGCTGGCGGCGGATTTTGACTATGCCGCCGTTACGGGGCTTTCTTCCGAATCACGGGAAAAACTTGCCCGCGTCCGCCCCCTTACCCTGGGACAGGCGGCGCGTATTCCCGGCGTGCGGCAGGGAGACATTGCGCTTTTGATGGTGCTGGCAAAAAACAGGAAAGGGGAATAGGCGCGGCCGGAAAAGCGCGGATTACCCCGGAGGCCACATCATCATGCGGCCGCCCAGGACGTGGATATGGAGATGATCCACCGTCTGGCCCCCGTCGGATTTGCAGTTGATCACAAAACGGGCGCCCCTTTCGGAACAGCCCTGCTCCGCCGCGAGTTCCCCTGCCTTGTGGAGCAGTTTTCCCAGCAGGGAGGCGTCTTCCCGTTCGGCTTCCATAAGGCTCCCTATGTGTTTTTTGGGGATCACAAGAAAATGAACAGGCGCCTGGGGCGTAATGTCGCGGAAGGCCAGCATGTCGCCGTCTTCGTAAATGGTATCCGAGGGGATTTCCCCCTTGATAATCCTGCAGAAAATACAGTCGCTCATGTATCCTCCAATTCAGGGGGCGGCTTTGGCAAGGGCGTCTTCCACCGCCTCAAGGAAGCCTTCGCTTGACTCGGTGGCCCCCGAAACCGCGTCAAGATCCGCGGTGTTGTACAGGAGTATCTGGTCAAGAAGCTCTTCCATGGCCGCGCCGCCTACCGCCTGGTCGTCGCGGTGTTCCACGATCCGTATGTCCGTTATGCCGCCCGCCTCAAGGCGCACCGCAACCCGGACGGGGCCCCGGAAACCGCGGCCCGTTCCCTCGTATACGGCGGGCGGGTAAGCCGCGCCGCCCTTGGTGTTCAAAGCGCCCCCGCCGCCCGGCCCGAAACCGGCGCAGGCGCACAGCAGCATGGCGGCCAGCGGCGCTGTTTTTCGCATCGTTTTTTTCATGAAAACCTCCTATACTTGATATATGGGGGCTGTCATGCGCCGCGCTTTAACGGGGCTGTTTTTTTTCCGCCGTCTTTTTCAAAAACCTTTCGTTTTCAATGATAAACCTGCCGTGAACGCCTTCTCCTATTTTACCCGCGTCGTCAAAGGCTTCCACGCTGAAGAGGAGACGGCGCCTGTCTATTTCAAGAAGCTCCGCCCGCGCCCTTACTTCCATGCCGGGGGGCGTGGCGGAAAAGTGCTTGACATTGAGCTCGGTGCCAACGGTAGACCAGCCTTCGGGCAGCAGGTGATCCACGGCGGCAACCGCCGTCATTTCCATGAGGGCTATCATGGCGGGGGTGGCGAAAACGGGAAGGCCGCCGCTCCCCAGCGAATCGGCGGTATTGCCGGCGGCGACGATCTGTTTTTTTTCCGCCGTGATGCCGGGTTTAAGGAGCGCGTTGTAATCCATACGGCATGGTACCAGAAAAAAACACGAAGATCGAGCCTCCCGCCGCACGAGGGCCTTCGGTTTGCCGCCCGCAGATTCCGCCCGCTTGTCATTCATGCCGGGGACGGATACTATAGACAGGAGAATCCAGGGGAATATGTCAGCCGCCGCATTGTCACCGTATCATCTGGGTAAAGCCAGGGAAACCTACAATTTATTTAATGTTTTTAACGCCCTCTCGTGGAATTTTCTTGTGGGCAGCATTATCACGCTGCTTGCCATGCGGCTGCACGCGTCATCCACGTATCTGGGGCTTATCAACGCCATTCTCTACTTTTCCTTTTTTTTCCTGCCTTTGGGGAAGATACTTTCACGCCGTTTTTCCATAATCGGCGTTTTCAGTTTTGCCTGGACCTGGCGGGCAATAGGCATGGCCCCCGTGGTAATTGCCCCTATTGCCGCCGCCGCGGGCCACCGTGATCTTGCCCTGGTTCTGATCCTCCTTGGCGTGTCGCTGTTCCACGTTACAAGGGGCGTCGGGATGATAGGCAACAACCCCATCCTCAACGAAATGGCCATGGGCCCGGACCGGGGCAGCTACATGACGCAGATACAGATCATCAACAGCGCCGTGGGGATGTTTTCGGGCTTCATTGTCGCCATGGTGCTTGGGCGGGAGCCGTCCCTTTTCCTCTATTCGCTTATCATGTCGGGCGGCATTGCCTGTGGTATTTTAAGCGGAAGGCTGATACGCAAAGTGCCCGAGCCTCCCGTTGAGGAAGGCGGCAGAAAGATACAGTTTGCCGGAATTTTCAGGAAAGCTTTTTCCCAGCCGGGGCTGCGGCGTTTTATGGGGATACTCTTTATCGTGGCGCTGGTTTCGGGGGTTTCCAGGGCCTTTCTCGTGGTGTATTCGCGGGAAGTGTTCATGCAGAACGACGGCATGGTTTCCCTTTACTCCGTTTTTGGGGGGCTGGGGAATTTGATGATTGGCCTTCTTATCAAATTTCTTGTGGACCGCATCGGGGCAAAACCCATCTTTATCATCTGTACGATTATAGGCCTTGCCAGCATGATCCCCATTGTTTTTTTCCCTATGAACGCCATCGGCAACATGACGACAGTGATTCTGTTCCTTACCTTCCTTTCCTTTGTGCTTAACTTCGGCTTTCTTGGCGCCGAAGGCATAGCCCAGACCTACTTCCTGGGGCTGGTTCCCGGGGAGATGATGCTGGACATGGGGATTCTTTACTTTTTGGTGTTCGGCGTTGCCGGGGCCGGAGGCTCCTTTCTTGCGGGTCTTTTGCTGGATATACTTTCCGCCGCAGGGCTTTCTACCTTCTGGAATTTCAAGATCCTGTACACCATCCTCATAGGCCTTACCTCCTTTGTCATTGTGCTCCAGAAGAACATGACGCCTCTGGGCGCTCTTCCTTTCCTTAACGCGCTTAAGGTGATGTTCTCTTTCCGGGATCTTCAGGCTATTTCCATTCTGGAACGCCTCAACAAAACCCGCGATTCCCATGAGGAGGAACTGCTTCTGGGGGCGCTCCATGACGCCCCTTCGCAGCTTGCCATCAAGGGGCTTCTGGAGCGGGCCAGGTCTCCCCGGCTTGCCGTGCGCCTTGAGTCGCTGCGGGCCATGGAGACGCTTAAAACACTTGGGGAAGACGCCGAAAAGGCGCTGATCCAGGATCTTATCAACAACCCCTATACTACGGCCTATATATCCGCCCGTATTCTGGGAAACCACGGCTGTTTTTCCGCCATTCCCCTGCTCCGGGAGCTTGCCGCGTCCACGGACTACATGCTCGCGGGCGAATCCATGATAGCTCTGGCCCGGCTCGGGGATCATGCGTTCAGGCCGCAGATGGAGCAGATCATTCTTGGCGCCTCGAATCCCCGCCTCAAGATCATGGGCGTTGAGGCGTTTGGCATTTACGGGTCCCCCAATTCCCTTTCCGTGCTCATGGATATACTGCGGGTCACCGATCCGCCGCCGTACCTGCGGGACGAGGTAGTGCTGGCCATGGCCGCCATTCTTGACACGCAGAATCAGTTTTATCCCATTCTGGCGCACTATCTGGAAGAACCGCCCCTTGCCGCCATACTGGCCATGGACGAGGCGGAGGCGGCCGTTGAATTCTTCAATGCGTCCCTGGTACGCAAGGGGTTCCGCAAGAAGTCCAGCTTCGCCGTTATTTCAAAACACGCCAAAAGCCTTGAGGCGGCCTCTGCCGCGCTGGTCCGGGACACCAACGGCGCCCTTCTTTCGCGGTGGATACTGGAACTGCCCGAAAGCCTCTGCCACGCGGTTGTGCAGCTTGTTCTTTCCGAAACCCTTCTTGACGACGAGCTTTCTTCCCATGACCGTCTGCGCCTGCTTATTGTCCACTGGGCCTCCTACGAACTCAGGCTGTGGACAAAGAGGTTGAAGGGCGGAACATGAGTATGAAAGCCGCGCTTGTTCCAAAGCCCGGTTGGTTAACACACTGCGGCCTTCTTTGCGGTTAAATATCAGGGCATTGGCGTTTACTTGTTTCAGCGTCAAAATTCCTCTTAAAAGCGGCATGCTTTGAAGAAAAAATTTACCGCAAGGAAGACTGCTGCGCGGTCAATTAAATGAGAAAAAGTAAAAGAAGTAGAAGAAAAGAAGGTGAAAAAAGGACTTGAAAGCAAAAACTTTTTCGACTTCTTCGACCTGGCGGTTAAAAATTCTTCCAAAACTTGGTGGTTTCCGGAACATGAAGGTAAACGCCGGCGCCCTGACATCCGCTACGGCGGAATTGCGGGGATTACCGGGGCATGGTATAATGTGAACATGATCCGGGAAGCGAGCGAAAGCGGGGCGAGCGGGGGGAAGGCGGGCACGGGGAAGTGACGGTGATAACGTCCGAAGTGAGGGCCGACGGGCAGCGGGAGGACGGTATATTACTATCACAGCGACCATATAGGGAGCGCGCAGATGGTGACGAACGAGGGGATGATCTACGAGCGGTATGAATACACGCCGTACGGGGAAGTGTGGATAGAGCGGGAGAACCGTAACGTGCAGAGGAACGAAGCGCTGCCGTTCCGGTTTACGGGGAAGGAGCTGGATGAGGAGACGGGGCTGTATTACTACGGGGCGGGGTACCTTGACCCGCGGACGGGCCGGAGACTTTCTGCTGACCCCGCGGCCGGGGAGTACGTGCCCGCGGCGGCCGCGGACAGGGGGGCGGGAACCTGCCGGGGATGGGGGGCATCTATAACCTGGTAAACCTCCACCTGTACCACTACGCGGGCAATAACCCGGTAAAGTATACGGACCCTGATGGAAGGATTAATGTTGCAATTATTTCACAATATAAAATGAATTCCACAAATTCTAATAATCAACATTTATATACTAATCCAATTACAAATAGCAATCCGGTAAAGCTAATATGGGAGGAAGGTTGTGCAATAACCGCTATAGCAAATCTTGCTTTTACTCTTGGGTTAAATGATGATCCAATAGACGTTAACGCGAACAACAATTATGTTACTAATGGAGGGGTCAGTTGGCTCAATGTTTCAATGGGGTTGGGCCTGACGCTTACTCCGGGTACGGGCCAATTTACTCACACGATATATAATACACAAGAGAGTGATACTGCCAATAATTTTTATACAATAGTAAAAGTACAATACAATGCTGCGAATAGCGATCATTGGGTTGGCGTACGAGGTATTCATACAGGCTCTGATGGCACAGAATATATTGTTATATCTCCTACATCAGTAAATGACAGTGGTTTTGCAAACAATCCTAATTCTGTACGTTATCAACAAGGGTGGCGCGAGGGAACTAATGGCGACGTTTATGTTCCTGTGAATAAAATAACGGCGTATAAAATTTATTCGGCACCGATTGAGCCATAAGGTTGTAATGATGACACGAGTTGTTATTTGTTGTATTTTTATATTTATTTTTGGCAATCTTTGTGTAGCGGATAATGTGATCAAAAACAAAAAATATGAATCGTGTGTATTTAAATTTGAGCCACTTGATGACGATGAAATTTTATCATATATTTGGGATAATTCTTTGATCGAGAATAAAGGCTATACGATTACTTTATTTGCGGAAAATAAACATACAAAACAGAGAAGGCCAATTAGTTATTGGGATGCGCCATACGCAGGGTATCAATTCTCATCTGACAGGAAAATAGCTATTATATTTCTAAATACAAAAACAAGAAATCGTCCTTTTTTTTACTTGGACGGCATTAATGGTACTATAAAATATTTGTTTGATATTGATATGTCTGTGATGTCAGACCGTGATTTAAATTATTTACTTTGGATTTCAGAAAGCCTTGAAAGTTCTGCAAAAAAATTTTCACTTATTGACTTACACTCTTTGAAGGTTATTAAGATATTCGAATGGCAGGTATATCCTCGAAGAGGTGGTGGGCCAAGGATTTTTCGAAGTATGGACCCTAAGTATGATTTTAGGATAGATTATAACGTTGAAGATGACTTATATGCCGTTTGTTATTATAATATCGAATTTGATTGCTTGGTTGAAATATTTAATGATACAAAATTAATTGATAAAAACGGTTTCCTCTATGAACGAGAATTAAAACGACAACCTGTATTGCTGGAAGAAATCGGGTTGTATTAAGCGAGGGTAATATGGAGAGGTGTGGTTAGCCGGTTGATATTGAAATATGACGAATACGGCCAGCGGGTTTATGTCTATATATTTGGAAACATTGGAGGGCAAACATGCTGTGGCGGAGGTCAGGCAGTCGGTGTTCATGTACATCGAAACGTACAACCGGGTTCGTCTCCATTCGGCGCTTGACTATCTAGCGCCTGATGTGTTTAACTCAGGGAAAGTCGCTTAATCGTGTCTACCGAACGGGGGCAAGTCCGCCGCCTTGCGCATGTCCGTATGTCCGGGCCGGATAAAGATTTTTACTCTGGTTAAGTCAACGGTCATACAAGGCTCCCAACCCTTCCAGTACCGCCCGTAATTCCGGCGGACGGGCGTTCAGCGGCAGATGTATTTTCAGTTCTCCTTTTTTGATCAGGATTTCACCCTGCGGCGCCCTTGTTCCTCTTTTGGCCACCGGTTCGTTTATCTTGACAAATCCCGGTTGTTCTTTGGTCCTTTTTACCTATTTTGTGAAAGTTTGCGGGCTTATTCCGTCTGCCCCCGCGTAGGCCGATATGCTTTTTCCGCTTCCTTTCCAGCCCTCAACCCATTTCTCTTTTTCTTCCGCACGGTACTGCTTCATAGTTTCCTCCGGTACTTTAATAGTACCGCAAGTCTATCCAGGGCAATATCATCACGTAAGGTGAGCCGTTATTGACGCATACCCAGATACCACGCCCTGTAGTAGTTATAATTGACAGAGATGAAGCACCAGATCTGCATTCAGCGTATCAAGCCTACTTAATTTTTTCCCCATTTTCATAATCGCGTTTAGCTTTTTCTTGATATTCTGTTTTCTTTTCACTGTCATTTTCTTGGTAAGCTAATTGGTCGTATAAAGTTGCCCGCGCAATATAAACACTGCTGCGGTTAGAACTAAGACCAATAGAATAATCGTAATCGGAAAGGGCTTTCTTATAATTTTTTAAATGAAAAAATATGGTCCCTCGTTTTTCGTAATATTCGGCACTTTCAGGGTAAATTTTAATTGCCTTATTCATTGAATTCAACGCTTTTCTGTATTCCTTTAGCTGAAAGTGGTTGTAAGAAATTTGCCCATAATAAAATCCGGTACTTGATTTATTTAACCGTAATAGTTTACTGTAATCATACAAAGACTCTTGGTACTTATAATATTTTTGAAACAAGGCCGCACGGGCTTCGTAAGCAATTATGCATTTTGGGTCTATAATAATTGCCTGATTGAAATCATTAATGGCATCCTCATAGTTTTCCATTAAAACAAAAAGGCCTCCCCGATTGGTGTAAACAAAAGGATCGTCTGGCTTAAGCAAAACCGCCTGTGTCAAATCAGACAGTGCCTCAAAATATTTATTTTCCCGGCTATATGCCAAACCCCTCAGGGTATAGGAATCATAATATTGAGGATCTAAACTTATTGCTTCGGAAAAATCAATCATTGCTTCTTGGGCATTTTGGAATTGTAAATATACGCCGCCCCTCCCATTAAGCGCCTTTACAAAATTCGGATCTATTTCAAGCGCCCGATTAAAATCAGAAAATGCTTTTTGATAATTTCCAAGTCCAAAATATGCGTTTCCACGGTTATTGAAGTATTCAGCAATCTTTGGATTTATTCCTATTGCCGCATTATAATCTGCAAGTGCTTTTTGATAATCCCTATAATAAAGGTAATAGGCATTTCCCCGACCAAAATATGCCTCATCATTCCGTGGATTTTTTTCGATGATTTCTCCAAATTTATCTATCACAATATTCATTAGCCACTTTCCCGGTAAGCTATGTGAATAATCTCTATTTGTAACACAATTTAAACAAAGAAATATCACAATGAACACTGTGGAAAATTTTAATATTCTAAACATCATTCTCTCATGCTCCCGGTATTTTTTCAGATGGCTGTATAGTTTCGGGCGGAGGCTGTGGTAACTCAAATTCCAGCATTTGTGTCTCTCTGGGTGGTTTTGTCTCAATTCCTATTGTCATGTCTTTTCCTGCTATATCAATATGAATAAAACACTGCAAATACTCAGATATGGAAAAAGTTATATAAGTAAGAAAGTCTAAGGTAGCCTTTATATAGTTAACAATATTCGTTATTGGTTTATAGAATCCAATATAAAATCCAATCATAATTGCTATTATTAACGATTGGTCCCATGTAATTTTTCCACCATTAATCCAATTTGTAATATTAGCAAGATCATTCTCTGTCGCCTGTGTTGTTATTAGAGGCATTAATGTTCTGATCGTTTTAGAGAAACTTTTTGCCCAGTTCATAAAATCGGTAAAATTCCTCCCATCAGGGTCCGTATACTTCACCGGGTTGTTCCCCGCGTAGTGGTACAGGCGGAGGTTCACCGCGTTGCATATCCCGCTCATCCCCGGCAGGTTCCCACCCCTCCTGCCCGCGGCCGCCGCAGGCACGTACTCCCCGGCCGCGGGGTCAGCCGAAAGCCGCCGGCTTGCCCTCAGGTCAAGGTACCTCGCCCCGTAGTAGTACAGCCCCGTCTCCCTGTCCAACTCCTTCCCCGTAAACTGGTACGGCAGCACTTCGTTCCTCGGCACTTCACGGTTCTCCCGCTCTATCCACGCATCCCCGTACGGCGTGTATTCATACCGCTCGCCGGCTTGCCCCGCAGAGGCTCATTTTGAGACCGGATATTATAATGGGAACCTCTGAAAACCCCGGTTGGGTTTCCAGAGGTTCCCTAATGAATTACGTTGATCCAGGGCCGAATCGAACGGCCGACCTGCCGCTTAGGAGGCGGCCGCTCTATCCCCTGAGCTACTGGACCTTACCCTAGGTATATACTCACTGCGCCTGTATTGTCAACGGATTCTTCCCGCGTCCGCCGCGCGCCGCGGCGTCGTGGTTCCCGGCCGGTAGTTTGGGATAGTGCGAAGCATTGACAGGTGTTTTATGGTGGTTTATCATGGGTTTATCCATAAAAAAAGGTCATTATGGGAATTTCAGGAGGAAAAAATGAAGAAAAACGCGGTTTTTTTGATTTTGGCGCTTGCCCTGCTTGCGCTGACGTGCAAAAAGGAGAACGCCGGGCCGGGGCAGCAAGAAAGCGCTCCAGAGGCGGTAAAAATCGGGCTTGTTACCGATGTCGGCGGGGTGAACGATCAGTCGTTTAACCAGAGCGCCTGGGAAGGGCTTCAGCGTCTCGGCAAGGATACGGGCGCCAATGTCAGGTATATCGAATCCAGGGATGAAAGCAACTATATCCCCAATATTGATACCTTCGTGGACGGGCAGTACGATCTTATCTGGGGCGTCGGTTTCATGCTGGGCGACGCCTTTGCCCAGGCCGGCAAGGATTATCCCGATAACCAGTTCGCCATTATTGACTACGCCTATAGCGCCGATCAGGTGCCGAATAAAAACGTTACCGGCGTGGTGTTCGCCGCCGAAGAATGTTCCTTCCTTGTGGGTTATATCGCCGGCAAGGTTACAAAGACAGGCAGTGTCGGGCATATTAACGGCATCGCATCCCCCACAATGGAGAGTTTCGCGGTAGGTTACTATGCGGGGGTGCTGACCGCCAATCCTAACGCCCGGATCATGGGCCAGTATTCCGGCTCCTTCGGCGATCCCGCCGCGGGCAAGGCCATTGCCAACCAGTATTTTGCCGACGGCGCGGACATCATCTACCATGCGGCGGGCGGTACCGGCGCGGGCGTTATTGAAGCGGCAAGGGAACTCAACAAATGGGCAATCGGCGTCGACATGGATCAGAATTACATCGCCCCGGACAACGTCCTTACCAGCGCGCTCAAGCGCGTCGACAACGCGATCTACGATATTTCCGACATGGTCCGCAAGGGTACGTTTCAGAACGGAAGCACGCTGCTTTACAATCTTAAAAACAACGGCGTGGGTTACGCCACCACGGGTAATCATATTCCCCCGGAAGTGATAACCGAAGTTGAGGCCATCAAGGCGACGATCGTCAACGGACAGCTCAAGGTCCCGGCCTCCGCCGCCGAGCTTCAGGCCATGTTTCCGGGCAAATACAACATGCCCCCGGTTGAAAACTGAGCTTGTTCCAACAGGGCTGTTCCAGAAACTGAAGTTTTGGAACAGCTTCAATTAATGGAGTTGTTCAGCGGCCCGGCCGGCTGCTGAACAATTCCAGACAGTTTTTTGGGCCGGTTTTGGGGAGTTCCGCTTTTCAAGGAGTCCTTATGAATAAAGGCAGCGGCGTTACGGCGGGTGTGAACAGCTCTCCCGCGGTTGACATGCGGAACATCACCATGATGTTCGGTTCCTTCAAGGCCAACGATAACGTGTGCCTTACCGTAAGGCAGCGTTCCATACACGCCATTTTGGGTGAAAACGGGGCCGGCAAGAGTACGCTGATGAACGTCCTCTACGGCCTGTACCAGCCCGCGTCGGGCGATGTTTTCATTAAAGGCAAAAAGGTTCACATCGCTTCCCCGTCCCGCGCCATTGAGCACGGCATAGGCATGGTCCACCAGCATTTTATGCTGGTGCCGCCCTTTACGGTGACGGAAAACATCATCCTGGGGCAGGAACCCGTAAGGGCCGGCGGAATCATCGACGCCGGAAAAGCCAGGGCCGACGTAAAAGCGCTTATCGATCATTACGATCTGAACGTTGATCCCGATGCCCGCGTGGAAGACATATCGGTCGGCATGCAGCAGCGGGCGGAAATTCTGAAGGTGCTCTACCGGGGCGCGGAGCTTCTTATCCTCGACGAACCCACCGCTTCCCTTACCCCTCAGGAGATCGATGATCTGGGAACGATCATGGGCAACCTGGTAAAAGAGGGCAAGACGGTAATTATCATTACCCATAAACTTTCGGAAATAAAATCCATGGCGGACACCTGTACGATCATACGCGCGGGCAAAACAATAGACACCGTCGCGGTTTCAGGCGTAACGGAACAGGAACTTGCTTCCATGATGGTGGGACGCGCGGTGGAATTTACCACGCAGAAAAAAGCCGCCGTTCCCGGGAAGCCGGTGCTGACGGTTAAAGATCTTGTGGTAAAGGATTACTGGGGCCACTCCGCGGTGAACGGGCTCAGCCTTTCGGTACACTCTGGTGAAATTGCCGGTATTGCCGGTGTTGACGGCAACGGCCAGTCCGAGTTTGTATCGGCGCTGACGGGCCTTCGCAGGGCCGAGTCGGGGTCCATTACCGTATTGGGAAAGGATATTTTCAACAAGCCGCCGCGCTTTATTTTTGAAAGCGGCGTTTCGTCAATTCCCGAAGACAGGCACAGGCATGGTCTTGTTCTTGATTTTTCCGTGGCGGAAAACATGGTGCTTCAGAATGTGCGGGAAAAGGAATTTTCACGGAGCGGCTTTCTCCGCAGAAACAACATATCCGCCCATGCCCAGAAGCTCATAGAAAAATTTGACATCAGGCCCGCCGGCTGTGCGGAACACAGGGCGGGAAGCCTTTCCGGGGGAAATCAGCAGAAGGTGATTATCGCCAGGGAGGTTACCAACGACAAGGAACTGCTCATCTGTGTAAACCCCACGCGGGGTCTTGATGTCGGGGCCATTGAGTATGTGCACCGCTATATTGTTGCCCAGCGGGATGCGGGAAAGGCGGTGCTTCTTGTGTCTTTTGAATTGTCCGAAATCATGAACCTTTCGGATCGTATTGATGTCATGTTCCGGGGAAAAATTGCCGGCAGCGTTGCCGGTGACAAGGCGGATCAGGCCGGACTGGGGCTCATGATGGCGGGAGGCAGGGCGGATGAAAGCCGTTAAACGGATATGGAACGACATTTTTCTTTACACGCTCCTGGCAATTTTTATCGGCCTTCTCTTCGGTTCGGTAATACTGTCCCTTACCGGTTTTAACCCGTTTGTGGCGTACGGGGTTCTTTTTCAGGGAATTTTCGGATCATGGAAAACGCTCATGTACGCGGTACAGTACGCCACGCCCATCGTCTTTACCGGCCTTTCGGTTACATTCGCCTTCAAGACGGGGCTTTTTAACATAGGGGCCGAAGGCCAGTATATTATCGGCGGCATTACCGCGCTGGCGGTGAGCCTTCTTGTTCCCATGCCGGCGGGTATTCACGGGATCGCCTGTGTACTTGCCGGGGCGTTTGCCGGGGCGCTCTGGGGAGCCATTGCCGGCCTGCTCAAGGCGTACAGGGGCATTCATGAAGTCATTGTGACCATCATGCTGAACTGGATAGCCTTCTATCTTTCAAACTTTTTGGTAATGTCCCCGGCTTTCAAAAAACCCAATTCCACCGCCTCGCTGGATATTGCCGAAACATCCCGGATCTCCACAAACGCCTTCCGGGAGATCTTCGGTACGGTGCGCATACACTGGGGCATGCTTCTTATGCTGGCGGCGGTGTTTGCCTGCTGGCTTATACTCAACAAAACCACGCTGGGATTCAATCTGCGGGCCGTCGGCTTTAACCGGAGCGCCGCCGAATACGGCGGAATCTACGTGGGAAGATCCGTCGCGCTGAGCATGGGTATTTCAGGCTGCCTCGCCGGTCTTGGCGGCGCCGTGCAGGTGCTGGGTGTCAGCGGCAGGATCATTCAGCTTGGCGTACAGGAAGGCTACGGCTTTGACGGCATATCGGTGTCTATGATAGGCGGCATTAATCCGGTAGGCGCGCTGTTTGCCGGACTGTTCTACGGCGGCCTTAAATACGGGGGCAGCAAACTCAACACCATCGGCGCCCCCAGCGAGCTTATCAATGTGATCATCGGCGTGATCATTTATTCCATCGCGGTCATGGGCGCGTTCAGGCTTCTCGTGCGCTTTGTCAGGACAAGAACAACAGGGAGGTCCCTATGATACTGAGCGCTTCCGACGTCGGGCTCCTTATCAGTTCCACGCTGACCTATGGCGCGCCTCTCATTATCGCTGGTATGGGCAGCATCATGAGCGAAACATCCGGGGTGGTGAATATAGGCATTGAAGGCCAGATGACCATAGGGGCGTTTGCCTGCGCCGCGGTTTCCGTCATCACCGGAAATCCCTGGATAGGCCTTGTTGCCGGCGCGGCCGCGGGCTGTTTCTTCGGCCTGCTGCACGCTCTGGCTTCCGTTACCTTCAAGGCGGATCAGACCATTTCGGGCATCGCGGTAAATCTTCTTGCCCCCGGAGCCGCGATTTATTTCTGCAAGGCGATCTTTGAAGGCTCAACCCAAACCAGGCCGGTGGATCTTGCCGGGAAACTTCCCGTGGTATTCGGAAATATTTTTCCCGAAAATTCTTTTTTAGGCTATGTGTTCAAGAATTATGTTTCCGTTTATTTTTGCCTGTTTTTGGCGGCGGGAATATGGTTCCTGCTCTTTAGAACGAGGCTGGGGCTGCGCATACGCGCCGTGGGCGAACATCCAAGGGCGGCCGCTACGCTGGGAATCGGCGTCTTCAGGGTGCGGTATTTCTGCGTGCTTCTTTCGGGAATGCTGGCGGCGTTGGGCGGCGCGGTTATACCGCTGTCAACAGTATCGTTCTTTTTCCCGTCAATCATTTCCGGCCAGGGATTTATCGCCATAGCCGCCGTTATCTTCGGCAAATTCAGGCCGAAAAATACCGTGCTGGCGTGCCTTCTCTTCGGCTTCTGCAAGTCCCTTTCCCTGACGCTGGGAAATCCCAAATTCGGCCTTTCGGTGCCGGTTCATCTTTTGAGCATGATACCCTACGTGATTACCCTGCTCGTCCTGCTCTTTGTGGGAAGAAGCCACGCGCCCGCCGCAAGCGGCAAGATTTACGATCCGGCCTCAGGCTGAGTAACCGTATCCTGTACGGTGTATGAAAAATACTCGAAATCGGCGCAGGCCGAACGGCGGGCAAGATCGGCGCAGAATATGCCGACAAACGCGCCGGTAAACCCGAGCGTATGGTATTCGTCCGAAAGTACGGCCGCGTCCAGCTCCGGGCCTGTTGCCCTCCATGTTTTGCCGTCAAACGAATAACGGAAACGGCCCGTGTGCCGGTCAACGGTAAGCCCCAGCCAGATCCCGCCTTCGGGTATGGGAACGGGGTTGTATTTTGTAAAAGACCCGCCTGTCATGGTTTGAACAACGAGGACTTTTCCGTATTTTTCATCATGTGACACGGACAAAAGGTATTGATTCGCCTCATCGTAACGCCAGACGAGTCCGGCAAATTCCTGAAAATATCCTGGAGAAAATTCCATCCGTGTTTCGGCGGCAAATGAAAAATCCGTCTGCCGCCGGGCAAGCAGTGTCTGATGAAAACGCGACGCCGGAGACTCGCCCCCGCGCAGGCGCAAAAATCCCCTGCGGGCGGAAAGGGAATAGGCGTCCGCGTTAGGTTCGTTACGGAGGGTTTTGAAATCAAGCGGGAGGCCCAGCCTGTCCGCCTGTTTACCGGAGCCGTCGAATTTGTACATTTTTGAACAGGAAGTTGAAACAGGCGGAACGACTTCCGTACAGGTATCGGGAACGCCGGGCGGGGCAAAACTCGCGGGCGGGTAATTCTGGGCCAGCCCGTTTATAAAGAGGCTTTTGCCCGGTTCCGGCTTGATGTAGGGCCAGCCGTCGCGCCATTCGATTTCGGCAATGGCGGTTTCCCTGCCAAGCACACAGTTCCGCGTTCCGGGCAGCGGCCGCCCGCAGAGAAACGCGATATACGATCTGCCGTCGGGACTGTCACACCAGCTTGCGTGCCCCGCCTTCTGTACGGCAAGATCCCGTCCCCCGTAGGAAGTAATAAGCGGATTGTGCGGGTGCATTTCGTAGGGGCCCGTTATGACGCGCGAACGCCCCACTGTTTCGGCATGGCGGTAAACCGTTCCGCCTTCCGCGGCAAAGATGTAGTACCAGCCGTTCCGTTTGTAAAGATGCGGCCCCTCAACAAGCCCCCATTCGGAACCGGGATAAATTTTGC